>CAMWRL010000022.1 GCA_947176685.1 uncultured Ruminococcus sp.
ATCAAAGTCAGGATTTTCTCCGTCAATATCCTTGCAGGCTCTTTTATATGTACCATTGTTTGACAGACCCGTTAAAAAATTCTCGTCCGCAAACAAAAGACTTTTTTTCAAATCTTCCAAAAAAACACCTCCATTTATATTTTTCAATATACTGAATTTATTAATCAGTATGTAATGCATCTTCAGCATATTTAAGATTTTCGACAATATGGTATTTAGCTGATTCTTCGGGGTATTTATCCGCAACCCTATAAAGGCAGTCAACAAATTTTCTGCTTTGAGTCCTTTCAGCTACATCATCAAAAACTTCGCTAAGCCACGAAAACTCATCAGCAGTACATTCATTTTCAAGAAAATCAATAGTATCATCTATATTTCGTGATAAAATTTCAGTTTCTTCTTCCCAGCACTGTTTTATTAAATGTTCCCATGCGCCTGAAGCCCTTTTTCCTATTGCGGCACGGATTTCTTCTGTAATCATCTTTTCCTCCTATGAAAACATTCTGCCGATATAGTCGCCCAGCTGGTCGGGAGTCAACGCTCCCACAAATGCGCCCATATTTGCAAGTATCTGTCCTAAATTCCTGTCATATGCCGGACGGGCTTCTTCGTCAAGCGCAGTCAGAAAGTTCAGCTTTGCACCGCTTTCAATAATATTTCGGCTGATGTTAAGCAAACGGCTCTGCACAGCACCTTCGTATAGGTCTGTCACTAAAATAACGCTTGTATGTGACGGCGTGGTTATGAGAGTTTCGCAATATCCCAGCGCACTGCCTATGTCCGTACCGCCGCCAAGCTGTACACTCATAAGTACCTGTGCGGCATCGTCCGCTTCGTCAGAAAGGTCAACTATCTTTGTATCAAAAATAATCAGCTTCACTTCCGCAAACGGCAGATTTGAAATAATCTGCGCCATTACCGCACTGTATATTATCGAACCTGTCATTGAACCGCTTTCGTCTATGGCAATAATAACACGCTTGTTATTGTAACGCTTCACACGGTTGCTGAAATATATATTTTTAAGCATAATCTGCTGACTGTCGCTGTCGTAGTTTTTAAGGTTGCGGCGGATAGTCTTGTTTATATCAAGGTTGCGTGCCGAATGTACCGGACTTGACGAATTACGGTCTATGCGTCCAAGTACTGAACGCCTTATATCGTTTTCGAGTTTATGACGAATATCGTCCGCAACCTGTCGGGCTATACGCTTTGCGGTCTCAAGTACTTCGCCTTTCATAAGGTGCTTCAATTGCAAAACGCTTTTCAGTAAATTCATATCCGGCTGCATCTGTTCAAGGACTTCTTTATCAGTCAGCAGTTCAGTCATCTGAAACTCGTCAAGAGCGTGTTTTTCAAGGACTTCTGCCGTACGGTTCGGGAAAAGATTCCTGACTTTTGTAATCCATTCAGCCGCCGTCAGAACAGTATCAGCAAGACTTGCGGAACGTTCACCGGTGCGGACATCATCACCTTGCGAACGGCTGTACAGATAATCAAGTAACTGTTCCATATCCATAAAACTCTGTATATTGCTTCCCTCACCGCCGAATTGAAGCTGCTGGTCTGAGAGGCTGCCAAGCACCAGCCGCCAGCGGTTTACAGCGGTCTGGTCGTAGTTGTCGGGAGTGTTCATTTTATTAAAAATCCCCTTTCGGTATATTTTGTATTCTGAGAAAAACTGAACATTTATTCTTTTTTCTATTATATCACATTATGGAAAGTTTTTCAATAGAAAAAAGCTCCGGAAAAAAATTTTTTTCCGGAGCATATGGACTATATTTTTCAGTTGTTTCTGCGGTTAGGAATAATTCCGCAAATCTTAGGTATACAGACTTCCAGAACCGCACAATACTTGTCTATTATGGTTATAATGTAACTTTCACGGTATTTCGGAAGTTTAACGGTCATAGGAAACATATGTTTTTCTATAATATCACGTTCAAGCGGTGTTATTTCCGTGATATTTTCAGCATTTCTTACGGCAATAAGCGAATGCATAAGGCTATGTGACATCTGACCTTTTTCACGGAGGGAGTTGTATTCCTTACGGTCATAGTAGAAAAGGTCGTGAAGAAGTCCTGCCCGTGCCGCCGAACGGGCATTAAGACCTAACTTACGGCAAAGGGCATAGCTGTAATATGAAACGTTGAGACAGTGCTGAAAACGTGTTGTTGAAATATGATGTGTTATATCTTTGAGGGGCTGGAGTTCTGACGAATTGATTATATCACATATGCAGTCATAGTATGCACACAAAGAGAGGTCTTTTTTTGAACATATAGCTTTCAGCATAAAAATGCCTCCTGTCAATAATAGATACTGCTGTTTGTAACTGCTATCATTATACAGCAATATTCACAAAAAGTCAATAGAAATTTTATAACAAACCGGAAATTATTTCTTCACTGAAAATAACACCAATTGCAACGGTTATTTTAGTACAATTCGGCTGAAATCAGACTTACTGCAAATTTTTTTAATATCCTTGTATTTTTTGAGGAAACATGTTATAATTATTCTATTAAAAAATCTTTATATAAATAACTCAGACTCTCCACAGCAATCCTATATCTTGCGAAAACAATCGGAATAATCTGTCAGCCAAAAAATAAATAGTCCTTTTCAATGAAAAAGGGCAGTCAGGAGGTAATTAAAATGCAGTATAAAAATAAATTACACATAAAAATAATCGTTTCATTTATGACATGTTTAATCTTCATAATATCAAATTTGATAACGGCATCAGCCGATGAACAATCCAATAATCGGACTGTCAAAGCTGGTATATTTTACTTCGAGGGTTATCACATGAAAGATGAAAATGACAAACTTACTGGTTATGGCATTGAGTTTCTCAATATGGTTTCCGAATATTCCCATCTGAATTTCCAATACGCAGGCTATGACAAATCATGGAGCGAAATGCTCAATATGTTGGAAAACGGTGAGATAGATGTGGTGACTTCTGCTCGAAGAACCCCGGAGCGTGAGAAAAACTTCGCTTTTTCCGACCCCATAGGCAGAAACAATACAATTCTCTCGGTCAGGATTGATAATTCGCAACTTCACAGCAGAGATTACAAAACATATGACGGAATGATTGTTGGACAGTTGACGGGAAGCAGTCAGAATCAAAGTTTTGTGGAGTTTGCCGAAAAAAACGGCTTTTCCTACATGATAAAAGAATACAATGATTCAGATGTACTTACTGCCGCTTTGCAGAACGGAGAGGTAGATGCGATACTTTCCAGCGATTTGAGAAAGGCAGAAAACGAAAAAACACTCGACATCATTGAGGAGGATAACTTCTATGCAATCGTCAGAAAAGGCGATACAGAACTGCTTAATGAAATCAACTATGCCATTGAGCAGATGGACTTGAATGAAGGAGACTGGAAAAATGTGTTGTTTTATCAGTACTATGGACCTGTCTATTCCTCGGAATTTGACTTTACAGAGCGTGAAAAGGATTATATACGTAAAATCGTTTCAGGAGAAAAGACTATTACTGCTACTGCCCTCGGCGACAGAGCGCCCTATTCCTATGTGGAAAACGGAGAATTAAAGGGCATTCTTCCGGATTATTTTGACTATGTTATGGAACTTGCCGGACTGCCTTATGAGGTTGTGGTTCCGAAAGATAAAGAGGACTATTACAATATATCCAACACCAACAGCGTGGATATTGTCATTGACAGTATAAGTTCCATTACCACTATGGAAGAAGCCACTTACCGTGGATTTAATACAAGCACCTATATGACAACGGGAATGGCAAGAGTGACCCGACAGGACTTTGTTGGGGATATAAAGACAATTGCAGTGTCCGACTCTCAAAGCAAAGCCCTTATTGTCAAAAAACTTCACGGAGATATTGAGTTTCTGAACTATCCCACCAGAGAAGCTGCAATGCAGGCTGTTCTGGACAGGAAAGCAGACGCCGCATATGTATATGCCTATGCGGCACAGCTGTTTGTAAATAATGATAAAACTAATTCTTTGTATTACAGCATTGCGAACAATATGGATATGGATTTTAAAATGTATGTCCGTGACAGCACCGACCACGAACTTATAACTATACTGAATAAGTGTATTCAGCAGGTACCAAATGATATGTTGAATCAATTTGTTTCAAAATATACTACATATACCGTTAAAGATATGAATTTTATGCAGTATCTTCAGGCAAATCCCGAAATAATGCTTGCTGTCGTCTTTATTGTTGCTTTTATTGTCTGCGTTGTCCTGATACTCTATCTGAAAGGACGGTGGAGTAAGAGGCTTCTGAACGCTACAGAGCAGTCAAACAAAGAAATGTGCGAACAACTGGCGATTGTGGAAGCCCTGAGCCACGACTATACAAATGTTTTTGCCGTCAATGAGGAAAATGGCACTGCCAAAATAGTAAAGCTGGAAGGTTATGTTACAAAAGGTCTGAAAAAGGATTCAATAGAAGAACAGCCTTATGCCCCGATTCTGGAGCAGTATATCCGTGACCGTGTCCATCCGGAGGACAGACAGTATCTCACTGAAAAACTTTCTCTTGACAAGGTAAGAGAGCAGTTGGAAACGAACAATGAATATACAGGAAGCTATCGTATACAGGCAGATGGTGAAAATCATCATTTTCAATATACTTATATGAAAGTCGGAGAAAAAGCTCACGAGCAAAAAGGTTTTATCCTTGCGGGATTCCGGAATATTGACGAGATGATTCGCAGAGAGCAGGAGCAGAAAGCGGTTCTTGCGGAGGCACTTGCTCAGGCTCAGTATGCCAATAATGCAAAAACCATCTTCCTTAACAATATGTCGCATGATATACGAACGCCTATGAACGCTATTATAGGCTTTACATCACTGGCAGTGACTCATATCGACAACAAAGCGCAGGTACAGGACTATCTGGGCAAGATTATGGCATCAAGCAACCATTTGCTGAGTCTGATAAATGATGTACTGGATATGAGCCGAATTGAAAGCGGAAAAGTCAAGATTGAAGAAAAGGAAGTCAATCTTCCGGATATTATGCACAACCTTAAGACTATTGTTCAGGCAGATGTGAAAGCAAAACAACTGGAATTTTATATAGATACTCTGGACGTGGTAAACGAGACTATTATCTGCGACAAGCTTCGTCTGAATCAGGTGCTTCTGAATATTCTGAGCAACGCTATGAAATATACAAAGCCCGGCGGTATGGTCAGCGTCCGTGTAATCCAGACGTCAGAAGAACAGGAAAACTATGCTTCATATGAGTTTCGTGTTAAGGATACCGGCATAGGTATGAGTCCGGAATTTCTGAAACACCTCTTTGAGCCTTTTGAAAGGGAACAGACTGCTACTGTAAGCGGTATTCAGGGAACGGGGCTTGGTCTTACCATTACCAAAAACATTGTAGACATGATGGGCGGTACTATCATGGTCGAAAGCGAAGAAAAAAAGGGGTCTGAGTTTATAATAAAGCTGCGTTTCAGAGTAGTCGATAATCCCGTGAAGCCCCAGCGTATTGAACAGCTGGCAGACCTCAGAGCATTGGTAGTAGATAATGATGTGAATACTTGTGTAAGCGTCAGCAAAATGCTGTCCGTCATCGGTATGCACCCCGACTGGACTACTCTGGGACAAGAAGCTGTTATCCGTACGAAGTTCGCCATTTACCAGAATGAGCCTTACAGTGTATATCTCATTGACTGGCTGATGCCTGATATGAACGGAATTGAACTTGTCCGCCAAATCCGAAAGGTAATCGGAGATATAACGCCGATTATCATACTTACCGCCTACGACTGGGCAGACATTGAGGAGGAGGCTAAAGAAGCCGGAGTTACAGCATTCTGCTCCAAGCCTATCTTCTTATCGGAACTACAGGAAGTTTTGTCTGCGCCTTATATGACTAAAGAAAATTCTGAGGAAACAGACACATCCGAACTGTGTTTCGACGGCAGAAAAATCCTGCTGGTGGAGGATAATGAGCTGAATCAGGAAATCGCCTGTGCTATTCTGGAGAATGTCGGATTCGTTATTGATACGGCTGACGACGGAACTGTAGCTGTAGAAACAATTAAGAATATGCCCGCAGATACATATGACCTGATTCTGATGGATATCCAGATGCCTGTTATGAACGGCTATCAGGCTACAAGAACCATTCGGGCATTGGATGACCCTGTAAAGGCGAATATTCCTATTGTGGCGATGACAGCCAATGCTTTTGAAGAAGACCGTCAGGAAGCTGTCGACGCCGGAATGAACGGACATATTGCAAAGCCTATAGATATAGAAAAACTGATGGATACGCTGAAAAATATTTTGAAATAAAACCTCCTGTTAATTATTTATATAAGTGATTTCAGAAAACAAAAATTCCCTGTACATTGCGGTACAGGGAAATTTTTTTACTCTGGTCTGGTGAAAAGAAAACTGAAACTGTCCTTTTCGGTTGCAAGGCAGGTTTCGAGAACTTTTGCATAAAGTTTAAGTTTGCGGTACATGCTTTCGTCATCGGACGGGAAAAACGACCTGTTAAGCAGAAACGTCAGCATAGCAACTATCATTTCGGCACTTTCTTCCGGAGTCTCCGTGTGTAATGAGCCGTCTTTTACACCGTCTTTCAGAATCTGGGTCAGTATCGGGGAAACTGTTTTGATAGCCATCATCATCATTTTATAGTACAGCATTATATCTCCCTGAACGTGCAGCGAAGTAATTACATTGCGGCTGTTGTCCAGAAAATCCTTTCTTATCATAGAAGCAAAAAGCAGTTTCAGCTTTTCAAATGTATTTATACAGTTATCGGTCACGGCAAAGTATTCCCTTATAGCAGACGAGTAACTGCGTTCTATAACAGCATCTATAATTTCGTCCTTGCTTTCAAAGTAGTAATATATACTTCCTTTGCCGATGCCGGCTTTTTTCGCAATCATATCAACAGTCATATCACGGTTGGGAGTTTCCATGGTACACATAATCTCCTCAGCGGCATTGAGGATTATTTCTATTTTGTTTTCTTTCATGACGGTTTTTCCTTTCTGCATATTCGGGGTGTTGATGATATTATATCATTTTTTCGACCGACAGTCAAGAGTTGGTCAATTGTGCATTATAGCACAATTTTTGCCAAAAAAATCTCCAATGATTGGAATAAATCACACTTGACTGCTGGTCGGAAAGATGCTATAATATAGTTGTCAAAGATTTCGACCGACGGTCGAAAAAACAAAAAAGGGGTGCATTTATGTCAAAAGTACTTTTGGGAGCAGCTCTGTTGGCTGGCGGAAGTGCCATAGCCGGCGTTGTCGGTGCTAAGACGCTTTTTAACAGAATTATTCCAAGGCAGGACACTTTGAGGGTTGACATCAGTGAAATGGCTGATATGTCCAGATGGGAAGAATATAAGAAATTTATGATTCCCAACCGTGAATGGCTCGAAACTCAGGAACTTGAAACCGTTACCATTACCGCACGTGACGGAATTGAACTCCATGCAAAGTACTTTCCGGCTGAAAAGCCTGCTGACAAACTGGTTATCTGCAACCACGGCTACACCGGTCAGGGTATGAAAGACTGCGCTTCAATTTCGGTATTCTTCCATAGAATCGGTTATGACTGCCTTATAGTTGACCACAGAGGTCACGGAGAAAGCCAAGGCGATTATATCGGTTTCGGAATACTCGACCGTTTCGACTGTCTCCGCTGGATTCAGTATGTAAACAAGCGTTTCAGCAACTCAAAGAAAATTGTACTTTACGGCGTGTCGATGGGTGCAACTACAGCACTTATGACGGCAGGTTTTCCGGAAGTGCAAAATTCCGTAAAAGCCATTATCGCTGATTGTGCATTTACTTCTCCTTATGAGGTTTTCAAGCATATTCTCAAAAGAGACTATCATTTGCCGGCGTTTCCGGTTATGGACATAAACGAAGCTATGTGCCGCAGAAAAGCCGGATATGGGTTTAGCGACTACTCTACTATCGAAGCCGTACAGAATACAAAAATTCCGTGCCTGTTCATTCACGGCGGGGAGGATAATTTTGTACCGGTGTATATGTCCAGACAGAATTACGAAGCCTGTCGCTCCGAAAAGGATATAATGATTGTACCGTCTGCCGGACACGGTGCTGCTTATTATGAAAACGTTCCGGCTTACGAGGAAAAAATAATATCGTTCACTGAAAAGTATCTTGCATGATACAGGGAGGTCAAATGAAAGAATTAAATGTAAACGGTGCAGTTATGAAATGCTATCCCCTTTGCGCTGCCCAGAAACTCCATTACTATACAATAAAATTCTGTCCTGCTCAGGTGTTGTGTATCGGCACTGGTCTGTACGTACAGCAGGATGTTGACTTCGGTCTTCTCAAACAAGCCATTTACAAGGGCTATGAGATGTTTGAAACAATGCGTTTGCGTTTCATTGAGGACGAAAACGGTGAGGTTTTCCAGTATATCACGCCTTTTGAAGAACGTGACATTCCGCTTTGCGACTTTTCAGACAGAAGCGAAGAAGACGCTCACAATGAAATGCGTAAATGGACTGCTTTACCCTTTGCAAGATACAACAGCCCTATGAATCAGGTTATAATGATAAAGCTCCCCAACGGTTATAACGGCATATATCTCAAAGTTGACCATATGACTATGGATTCAAGTGCTATCGTAGGATTCAACCGTGCTGTACTTGAAACTTACTGCTCACTCAGATACGGCACTCCTATGCCCAAGCCTCTGAAGCCATATATTCCTCAGCTTGAAAAAGACCTTGCATACGAGGCAGACTCTCCGGCAAGAAAACGTGACGAGGAATTTTGGCTCAACGAAATCAAAAAATCAGAACCTATGTATACAGACTTTGCAGGACAGGGAAGACTTCTCACACAACGCCGTGAAAATAACAATCCCAATCAGAAATGGGCTATGGTTATTTCAAGAAGTCCCGAAGCTTCAATTTCGGTATTCTCTCTTGAAAAAGATGCGTCAATGCGTCTGATGAAGTTCTGCGAACTCAACAACGTACCTATGGCAAGTCTTCTGCTTATGGGTCTGAGAACTGTTCTCTCAAAGTTCAATGATGACGAAAAGGACGTTTCAGTAAAGAGTTGTGTTGCAAGGCGTGGTACTCTCTCCGAAAAGTACTCCGGCGGTACAAGAGTGCATTTCTTCCCTGTACGTACCATTATGGAACCCGATATGACTTTCCTTGACGGTATACACATGATTCAGGCAGAACAGAGCAGGATTTTCCGTCACGCAAACTACGACCCTATCGAATACATGGCTAAAAGGCGTGAAGTTTACCCTACTCAGCCCGGTGCAAGTTATGAAAGTATAAGCCTTACTTATCAGCCGCTTACAATAAACGAAGATACTCAGGAAATGCCGGACGTTCCATACAAGAGTATGTGGTATACAAACGGTGTTGCCGGACAACCTCTGTATCTTACAGTAATGCACCGTCCGGAAGACAATGGTCTTAACTTCAACTTTGAGTACAGAAAAGACGCTGTTACAGAATACGAAATGGAATACTTCTATTACTATCTATGCCGTGTTCTTTTCAGAGGTATTGAAGACGAAAACAGAACTATCGGAAAAATTCTCGAAATGATATAAGGAGGAAACTGTTATGCTGGAAAAAATCAAGGAACTTATTGTAAACTACGTTGAGGTCAATCCCGACGACATCACACTGGAATCCCGTTTTATTGATGACCTCGGTCTTAACTCATACGACTTTATGTGTATGCTCGGCGATATCGAAGACGCTTTCGCAATCGCTGTTGACGAAGCTGAAATCGTAAACATCCGTACAGTTGGCGAAGCTATCGCTTACTTTGAAACACTTCAGTAATCGGAGGAATTTTATGAACAAGAATAATATCAGAACACTTCAGGAACTTGTGAATGCTTCAGCAGATGAACACGGCGAAAGAGTTTTCATAAAGGAAAAGAACGGTCAGAACATCATTGAAAAAACTTTTGTTCAGTTCCGTGAGGACGTTAAGAAAGTTATGGCTTTTGTCAACACTTTCCGCAGCGGCGAACCCATTCACTGCGCAGTTGTGGGTGCGTCAAGCTATGCGTGGGTTGTAAGCTATTTCGGCGTTGTCAGCGGCGGAAATGCTTCTGTACCGCTTGACGCTCAGCTCAGCGAAGACGATATAGCAGATTTGCTTAACCGTTCTGATTCAGTAATTTTCTTCTATGATAAAAGATTTGACAAGATGATTGACGGTCTTAAGTCAAAATGCCCCAAAATAAAGGCTTACGTTTCACTTGAAAACGACCTGCCGGCAATCCTTAACGAATATCAGCCGGAAGACTTCCAGCCCGTTGAACCGTCAGTACTTGCCGCAATCTCATATACTTCCGGTACTACAGGCAGAAGCAAGGGTGTTATGCTTCTTAACAGCAACCTTATTGACAATGCAATGTGTCAGGACGACGAAAGCACTCCAGAAGATGTTGTAATGTCAGTGCTTCCGATACATCATATATATTGTTTTACCTGCGATATACTGCTTTCTATGCGTTACGGCAACCAGCTCTGCTTCAACGATTCTATGATGAGAATCCCCCAGAATCTCAAGATATTCAAACCTACTGTAATACTTCTTGTTCCGATGATTGCCGAAACCCTTTATAAAATGGTCTGCAACATCTCCGCAGGCTCTCCCGATACTCCTGTAAAGGATATTGCTGAAAAAGTTTTCGGCGGCAGACTGAAAACTATTTACAGCGGCGGTGCGTATCTCCGTCCGGAACTCCAGAAGGCATATATTGATATGGGTATCCAGATGGCGCAGGGCTACGGTATGACCGAAGTTTCCCCGAGAATCTCAACCGCTGACAGATTTGATACAGAGTGTGCAGGTGACGTTGGTTTCCTTGTAAACGGCTGTCAGGTAAAGACCGTTGACGGCGAACTTATGGTTAAAAGCCCGTCCGTAATGGCAGGCTACTACAAAGACCCCGAAGCTACAGCAGAAGCACTTACTCCGGACGGCTGGCTTCATACAGGGGATTTGGGTTACGCTGACGAAAGAAACAGAGTTTTCCTCACCGGACGCAAAAAGAATCTTATCATTCTCTCAAACGGCGAAAACGTTTCTCCGGAAGAGCTCGAAAACAAGTTTGCAGGACTGGATTATATCAGTGAAATTCTTGTCTACAGCGACGACAGCACAATCTGTGCGGAGATTTTCCCGAATAAAGAACTCTATCCCGATGACGAGGTTATTGAAAAGAAATTCCGTGAAACAGTTGACGAAATAAACAAGACTGTTCCTCCGGCTAAGGCTATCCGCCGTCTGCGAGTACGTGATGAGGGCTTTGAAAGAACTACTTCAAAGAAAATTATCCGTAATCAGTCTTCACACGGCAGGATTATAAAGTAATTATATACAAAATTATGGCGAAATTGTAAATAAAATGATATACTATTGACACCGGACTTGTATTGTGTTATAATGATATTACAAGTTCGGCGTTGATTCGCCAGTTTATGAAAGGAAAAGCTGTACTTATTGTATGGCGGTACTGTTTTATGACGTATGAAGAAATTTTTGCAAAGTCAAAGGAGTTAATCCTTGCTAACGAAACCGACGGTCTGGAGGGTCATCTGGCTGTTCAGGTCAACATCACCGGAGAGGGCGAGGGTGCTTTCTATATCGAACTCAAGGACGGTAAGGTTTATGTTGAACCCTACGAATACTATGACCGTGACTGTATCTTTATAGTTTCCGGAAAGAACTTCATCAAGATGTGCGAAGGCACTCTTGACCCCGTTAAGGCTTTCACAACCGGCAAGCTCAAGGTTGAGGGCAGTATCGAAAAGGCTCTTGAATTTGGCAAGCTTGCTAAAAAGGCTCAGAAAAATTCAAAGTAACACACTATTCAGCACCTGATTTGCCGTCGGGTGCTATTTTGGTATGTTTACGGAAACTCCATTACAGAAAGGTTTAAAAATGACTATATTTATTTTTATTATTGAAATTATTCTGATGATTTCCGGAATTATTTCATATGTTCAGGAGATTGTCACCAGAAACTATACCGGAACTGCATTGGGCAATATCTGCTCCATAAAAGAACGTAAGCACAATATATACATATCAACATATTCAATAACTGTAAAATATAAAGTTGACAGCGTTGAATATATCAACAGACATATGAAAACAGTCGGCAATAACTGCGATTATCGTGTAAACCAGAAATTAAACGTCAGATATAATCAGAACAATCCGAAACGTTCAAGAATAGTGGAAGACTCCGGATTTGTGAGTAAAGAAAAATTACTGATACTTTCTGTTGTGATGTGCATTACTGCTTTTTTTAATATTATTCCATACTTGATAAGGGGGAAAATATGAACAGAGATTTTTATCTGTCGTCACTTGACATTCCGGTAACTGAAGAATATGATTTCAATTATATGGGAGTTTCGGGCTATGCGGAAATTATCGGCTGTAAGATTGCATTTTTCCGGAAAAACAAAAATTCACTTCTGAACGCTTTCAGCTTTATTGAAATACAACCGGAAGAGTTTGCTTTCTGTAATTCTGTTCTGGAAAAAATAGATTTTCCGATAAGATTCGGCGATACTATGGAAAAAGTACGTGAGATTTTCGGTACGGAAGATTCTGTTGATACTTTCTTTGAAAACTATGTCCGCTATAACTACTCCGCAAAAAAGCCGTTTATGTCATTCAGTGCCGGAAAATACATAACCGGTATTGATGTAAATTTTCAAACAGAACATCAAAAATGAAAAAATCCAAAATCACATCCAAAGACAAATAAATCTGAAAACAAACTACAGCTCGATAAAGGAGCCGACAAATATGAAACTGAAAAATTTTGAAAAACACTTTGATAAGACCATTTTACAGAGAGGAAAAAATTACTATTATGACGGTGCTGTTCTGTCAGTCGAAAAAATTTCTGAAAATGAATATACTGCTGAGGTTGAGGGCAGTGAAATTTATGAAGTTACAGTTGAAATTGATGATAATGGACATATTGATGATATAAGCTGCGACTGTCCTTATGATATGGGTGAATACTGCAAACATGAAGCAGCAGTTTTATATGCTTTGCGTGACAGAAGTTCAAGTATGAGCAAAACCGCTGTAAAAAAACCAAATCTCCCGCAATTGCTTGAAAAATGCAGTAATACTCAGCTTGTAGAAATAATACTTGAACACGCAAAAGAGGATAAAAACTTCAGAAATCTTCTGCTTATGAAACTCTCTGAAAATTCTGATTCAGACAGCATTGTTTCAGATTTCAAACGAATTTCCGATGCTTATTTCAAGGGGCGTTCTGATATTGATGATGTATTCACAGCAGGAAGATTATTAATAGATAAAACAGAAAAACTCAATTCTTCCGTTGACAAGGTGAAAATTTATGAAGAAATCATCTCCATTCTGGAATATGGCATCGAAAATCCCTATGATTATTACTATGATGAGGAATCATGGGAACTTTTTGAAATGATTGATGAATGATCGTCTTTAATGGAAAATGCTGTAAGAAATATTGTAATCAGCAAAAATAAAAATAATATTACTTCTGTCTGGAATTGTATTCTTAAACAATGGCACGGTAATTTCCTTAGAGACGGGAAGGAACGTTTTTTTCCGTCATTAATGCAGCTATGCGAATTTCCTGAATACAGAAATAAATTAGATGAAATCCTACTTTTCCGCAGAATGTCTGTCGATGAATACAGAAAAAGAGAAATTGATAAACAGCGTTTCTTAATAATCAAAAAATATAGTACGGAAAATGAAATCGCAGATTACATAGATTCACATATTGAAAATTCTGATTTTCGTTGTCTTGCAATTAAGCGTGCAATGCATACAAAGGATTATATAAAAGCTGAACAGTTTGCATTGGAAGAAATAACATTTGATAACTCACATTCTTCATCTGTTTCAAGCTGGCACTATTTACTTCATGATATTTACAAACTTTCAGGAGATACAAAAAAGCTTACTGATATTTGTTATACTTTGGTAAAAGACGGTAATACTGATTATTATAAAGAATGGAAATCGCTTGTTCCAGAGGAAAATCGTTCTGACGAAATCAACCGTCTGCTGAACGAACCAAAAAATTATTCTTATGAGTACATTGTTTCATATGAGAATATGAGTGACAGAATCTATCAGCTCTGCTGTAAATCTCCGGCTAAAATAACTTGTTATTATGAAAAACTAAAAATTACTGAATTTAAAGAACAGAGCAAAAATCTTTATGAGCAGTATATCAGAAATGAGGGCGCACGGGCTTCTAACCGTTCCGAATATGCGGTTGTCTGCGAAAAGCTAAAAAAATTTTCTGTAGAATGCGATGCAGAACTTGCTGTAAAAATTGCAACGGATTTTCGAGAATTATACCGACGTAAACCAGCCTTTATGGACGAGCTGACAAAAGCCAAATTTTAATCAATAGAAACTTAAACGTCCCATCACCACTAAAAAATTCCGTGAAAACCACTTGACAAGGAAATAAATTTATGTTACGATGAAAATACAGCTTTTACAAAATCCAGAATATTATGTCGGGTGTAAATATTAAGAGAGGAAAATGGATTAGTGGTAATCATACCACCTATGACATATGAATAAAACAACAATTATATTACTGAAATGGCTGTTACTTCCTGTTATTTTATATGTACGGTTAATAGTCGTTCAGATTGAGGGAATTATTTTCAGTGTTGCTTTTTGTGACATATTCTGTTTTTATGAAAACAACGAACCACGTAAGAAAAGATGCACTGTTATAGACTACAAGGTAAGAATGAACAATTAAAACCTTTCTGCAAATTTCTGCGGAAAGGAGGAGTTCTGTGTTTGAACAGGATTATATTATGCGTCAGATTCATCAGATATTAAAGGTACTCGTTAAAGTATTATTCAATATTGATTCTGAAACTATATCTTCATCATTGATACAGGATATGGAAACCAGAGAAACAGCAGATTATTTGTTGAGAAAAATAAATCTCCTCGGAAACTAATTCTGGGATTCAAAATTAATGATCCCGCAGATC
>CAMWRL010000023.1 GCA_947176685.1 uncultured Ruminococcus sp.
CAAAAGCCGGTTCTTCGTGGGCTGATAACAGTATAAAGGTTGACGCTCCGGCTACTGTATTTACCGGATATAAAAATTTCAATGAAAAAGATGCTAAGATACTTGCAATTTACAAGGACGGACAGGAAATTGAAACAGCCATTGAGGGCGACAATGTTGTAATCGTTCTTGACAAAACACCTTTCTATGCTGAAAGCGGCGGGCAGTCCGGCGACAGCGGTTCTATTTTGAACTACAGCACGGACAGCATAGCTTGTGTAAATGATACAATAAAATCAGAGGGACATTTTTTACACGTTGCTTACATGGAAAGCGGAAGCCTTTCAAAGGGCGAAACCGTAGAGGCATATATCAATGTACGCAAGAGAAGAGCAACTATGGCTAATCATACGTCCGCACATCTGCTCCAGAAATCTTTGCAGAAAGTTTTAGGCGAACATGTACATCAGGCAGGACAGCTTGTCAATGACAAGGCTTGCCGTTTTGACTTCAATCATTTCAGTGCAATGACCGACGAGGAAATTTCAGAGGTTGAAAGACTTGTAAATGATTATATTATCAATGCCGTTGATGTAGTCACCCGTGAAATGCCTATAGAAGAAGCTAAAAAACTCGGTGCTATGGCACTTTTCGGTGAAAAGTATGGCGATGTGGTAAGAGTTGTACAGGCTGAAGATTCCATTGAATTCTGCGGCGGTACTCATGTATCAAATGCCAACGAAATAGGTGCATTCAAGATAGTTTCTGAAAGTTCCGTTGCCGCCGGCGTAAGACGTATTGAAGCCGTAACCGGACAGGGCGTACTTGAACTGCTTAACAGCTATAAGGATACTATTATAAAGTCCGCAAAGGCTTTGAAACTTGCAAATGTAACTGAACTCCCTGAAAAATGTGCATCTGTGTTCGCTGAAAACAAGGAAAAGGACAAAAAACTTGAAAGTCTCAGTCAGCAGATTGCAAACTCTAAAGTATCGGCAATTTTCGACAACGCTGTGGAAGTAAACGGTATTAAGCTTGTTTCTGCAAGAATGGACGGCTCTGCTCCGGACGCTCTCCGCAAACTCGGTGACAGCGTTAAGGACAGAAACGAGGATATTATAGCCCTCTTTGCAGGTATCGTTGGCGAAAAAGGCACTCTGTACTGCGTATGCACAAAAGGCGCAGTTGCAAAGGGCGCAAATGCCGGAAAAATCGTCCGTGAAACAGCAGCTCTTACAGGCGGCAAGGGCGGCGGTAAGCCCGACAGTGCTATGGCTGGTATCGGAGATATATCCAAGACAGATTCTGCTATGAATCAGTTTGTTGAAATAGCAGGCGGTTTTATAAAGTAAAAAATTTATTCCGGTGCGGATAACACATCCGTGCCGGAAATCTGAAAGGAGTTATATTTATGGATTGTTTATTCTGCAAAATAATAAACGGTGAAATCCCGTCCACAAAGGTCTATGAGGACGAATTTGTTTTTGCATTCAAGGATATTGCACCTATCGCACCTGTACACGACCTTGTAATCCCTAAGAAGCACATCTGTTGCGCAAACGAAGTCAATGCTGATAACTCGGAATACGTGGCTAAGATTTTTGAGGCTGTACCGAAGGTTGCACAAGCTGAGGGTATTGAAAGTTACCGCATTATCAGCAACTGCGGCGACGATGCCGGACAGACTGTTAAACATCTGCATTTCCACGTTTTAGGAGGCGTCAAAATGGGCTGGGGAGCTGATTCTCTCGGCAAAACCGAATAAGGAGGCATTCCCTTTGAATACTTACAAAATGACTATTGCGGGACTTGAAAGAGAACTACCACTTTGTCCGCTGAACGACAAAATTGACATTGCGGCGTTTATAATGTTTTCGGACGTTGAACTGACAGTTGCGTGTGCGGAAGAACTTCTGAAAAAGTGCGGAGATTTTGACGTTATCCTTACAGCTGAATCAAAAGGCATTCCGATTGCTTACGAAATGTCAAGACAGTCCGGCAAACCTTACGTTGTAGCCCGAAAGTCCGTAAAGCTTTATATGACTGAACCGCTTTCGGTGTCGGTGAAGTCTATCACTACCGCCAATGTGCAGACTCTTTACTTGTCGCAGGAAAAAGCCGTTATGCTTAAAGGTAAAAGGATTCTCATAGTTGACGATGTTGTAAGTACCGGAGAATCTTTCAACGCTCTCAGACAGCTTGCAGAAGCCGCCGGCGGTAATGTAGTGACATATTCGGCAGTGCTTGCGGAGGGGGATTCCGCCGACCGTAAAGACGTTGTATTCCTTGAAAAACTGCCGCTTTTCTTTAAGTGAGGATTTTATATGAAACGAAAAATGATTGGTATTGCGACAGGCTATGTGTCGGGATTGTTTTTCGTTTCATTTTTTACAGATGTGCGTCAGCTGGCAATACCTGCAACTGCATTTTTGATATACGTTGTTATCGGAAAACTAAAGGGTTTTTCGGTCAGCGATTTTGCGATAGTTTCAACGTCATTTGCAGCAGCATTTACGGTTGGCGAACTCTATACACATTATGTCTATAATGATATTATATCATACAGCGGTACTTGCGGAAGTTTTTCCGGTACAGTCAGCGATTGTGACGTTTATGACAACGACAAGGCACGTTATATTATAAAGGGTAAAATAAATGGTTTCCGGACGGCTGAAATAATCTTTTACACCAGCGAACTTGATGCAGAATACGGCGACCGGATAATTATTGAAGACTGTACTTTTGAAAAGATTTCGGGAGACTATCTTTTTGACAGCGAAAACTATTACAAAGCAGACGGGATTTTTCTTACAGTCCAAAAAGTAGACGGCATAACCATTAAAAAGCGTCATTCACGCAAAATAAAGAATTTTCTTATGGACTACAAGGAAAAAATTATTTCTGATTTCCGTGTCAGGCTCGGAGATGACTGTGGAGGTTTTCTGTCCGGAATGGTTTTCGGTGAAAAGCGTTTTCTTGATGACGGAATAAAAAACTCTCTTTACCGGACGGGCATAGGTCACATAATGGCGGTGTCGGGACTTCATATATCTGTAATAGCAGTATTCATAATGTACCTGTTTAAACGCCTTTGCCTTAATAAATTCGTGTCTTTCGGACTTGTGAATATCTTTATGGCTTTAATGGTGACTATGGCAAACACTCCCGTTTCAGCGGTAAGGGCAATGATAATGTTTGATACGGCGTATTCTGCCGGACTTTTCAGACGGAAAAACGATACTTTCAATTCGCTTGCGGTTGCGGTATTTGCTATATGCCTTGTCAATCCCTATGCGATATACAGTCAGGGATTTATGCTGTCTGTTGCCGGAACTTTCGGTATAGGAGTATTTGCGCCGTATATGGTGAAGAATATCCGTCACGATAAAAAACTTTTGCATAACTTTCTTATGATGATTTGTGCAACGGTTGCAACAATGCCGTTGAGTATGCTTTATTTTGACGAAGTATCAGTAATTTCTCCGGTTGCCAACATACTGATAGTGCCGTTGTGTACCGTATGTATGGTTATGGGAATGCTCTACACGATAACAGGCGGACTTCTGCCGATACTTGAATCAGCCGGAGGTATAATAAAAATAGTCCTGTTCATATCCGGAAAAGTTTCAGAATCAGATTTATCGTACATATCCTGCGGAAACGACTTTCCGGCAAAGCTTGCTTTTATATGTGTATCGGCTGTTATAATGGTGAGGATAACCACCGGAAACAGACAATATATTTCCCTTGCAATAGCAGCTTCTGTTGCTGTAACGTCCGTAGGTTCGGAAATGTACAGAAAGTCCGGCTATGATAAATTCAGGGTTGCGGTTGTCGGAAAAAGTCACAATGCGGCTGTAATAGTGTCATATCATAACAGCAGTTATATAATTGATATGGCAGATTACAGAAATCCGCAGTATGTCAGCAAATATCTTTCCAACAACAATACAGATAACGTTGAGTACATAATTCTGCACGGAAACGTCCAGTCACTGTATGCTTCATATATAAGCGAACTGGACTCCGTAAAAGTCGGAAAGTGGCTTGTTTACGGAAATACTTCTCCATGTACGGACGATAATATTATGACTTTCAATGACGGTTACGAAATAAAGTCCGAAGACTACAGCATAATTTATACTGAAAATATACTCAGAATTGTATACGGGGATTCGGAAATTACATTTGTGTCCGCAAAAAGCGATGTTCCTGAAAACAGAGGGCTTACAGTATTTTATGGAAATATTACAAAAGATACCGTAATACACCCTGACGGACGAAGTATTTATCTTGATAATGCGGTTGGTTATGAGTACTCAGGAATGAATAACTTTGAAGCGGAAGTCGGCAGGAACGGGAGCTTTGTAATATCATATATAAAATAAGTCCCTGCAAAAATATAAACCTGAAATGAAGTGATTTTAAATGCCTATGGCAGACCAGAAAACTATTACAGAACGTCTGAAAAAAGGCGTTCTTGACAATATTTACTATATTTACGGACAGAATGTCACGGGCGTTCAGACGGTCACGAAGCAGATTATCAGGACGGCTGTCGGTGACAATGAGGAGTTTGCACTTACACGCCTTGACGGAAAAAAACTTGATTTTTCGGAACTCTATGATACTATACAAATGATGCCTATGATGTCGGACTATAACTGCATTCTTATAAACGACTACAATTGCGAAAAGCCTTGTGAAGAAATGCGTGGACAGACTGCCGACAGCATTAACAAGAAGCTAATCGAAACTATAAAGGAAATTCCGCCGTATACCGTGATTATATTCAATGTTACGGGTTTTGAGGTCAAAACCAAAAAGGGAAAAGTTACTGACAAAAACAAGAAACTTGCAGACTTTGTGGCAAAAAACGGCACTGTATGTGAAATGGGACTTCTGTCACCGGCAGAAATGACAAAGTTCATTATATCGGAAGTTTCAGCCAACGGTGCGGGGATTTCGCAGAATAACGCCCGTGAACTTGCGGATATGTGTCTGTATGATATTCTGACAGTCCGGAACGAAATTGACAAACTTTGTGCATACGTTCAGGGCAGGGAAATAACCCGTGATGTACTTGAATTGCTGGTACACCGTCAGAATAATATAACTGTCTTTCAGCTTGCGGACGCTGTAGCGGAATTAAATCGGCAGGCGACATTCAATGCTCTTGACGAACTTATGACCGACAGGAATAATCGTGGCAGTGTGTTGGCGAATATAACAAACTCGTTTCTTGATATGTACAGGGCATCGTGTGCAAGGGCTTCCGGCAGAGGTATTCCGGATGTTATGGCAGACTATTCCTATATATGGGAGTTCAAGGTAAAAAACGCTTTCCGTGACAGCTCTCGAATGAGTACCGCTCGAATACGTGCCTGTATAAAGATTCTGAGAGATACGGCGGTACAACTCAATTCAACCGGAACAGATGAAAAAATAGTTCTTGAGCAGGCGGTCACGAAGATGCTTATGACCAGATAGCGGAGGTGTTATGTTAAAGATTAATGAAGCGATAATAGTTGAGGGCAAATACGATAAAATAAAGTTGTCGTCAGTTGTTGACGCTGTAATAATAGTTACAGACGGTTTCCGGATATTCAAGGACGCTGAAAAACTCAGTCTGATACGTTACTATGCCGAAAAAACCGGTATAATAATTCTGACGGACTCGGACAGCGCAGGTCGGAAAATACGTGGTTATATAAAGGGTTCTGTAAAGGACGGCAGAATCATAAACGTCTATATACCGGACGTTTTCGGGAAAGAAAAGCGTAAGGAAAAGCCTTCGGCAGAGGGCAAACTTGGCGTTGAGGGTATAGACGTTAAGACACTGGTCAGGGCTTTTGAGAAGTCCGGCGTATGTGCTTCCGAAAGCACACGCAGTAATGACATTACCAAAGCAACTCTTTATGAGCTGGGACTCAGCGGAGGAAAAAACAGCCGTCTGTTAAGGGAAAAGCTTCAGAAAAATCTCGGACTGCCATCATTGATGTCGGCGGACTCCCTTATGGAAGTACTCAACACTATGATGACCAGTGAGGAGCTTTCCGGATACGTCCGCAAAATGGGGGATACGGAATGACATACAGCAGTCTGTTGTTTATATATGGATTTCTGCCGTTATCGCTGTTGGTTTACCGGATTGCGCCGGCAAGTTTAAAACATCTTTCACTTTTTGTGCTGAGCTGCGTTTTCTGTACACTGAACAGCCTGCGGTTTATGTATTTTATGCTGGTGTACACTGTTGTGAACTATTTCGCCGGACTTTTTATCGGGAAGTTCCGCAAAAGGAAAAGTCTGTCAGCAATACCGCTTTCTTTAGGAGTTTCGTTTGACCTGCTTATATTTTTTATGTTCCGGACTGACTGTCTTGACGTTCTGCGTGAAAAGTCCGGCATACCGGAAGAGTTTTTCCCTTTGGGAATATCTTTCGCAACGCTTACTGCTGTCGGGTATCTTATCGACATATTCCGGAAACGTATGAAACCGGAGTTCAATTTTATAAAGTTTGCGTTGTATATGATGTTTTTCCCGAAACTCTTTATAATTGTAAGGTACAAGACTTTCTACAGAATGCTTGGAAATAAAAAAGTCACTCTTGCGGATATCGGAGACGGTTTCAGGATATTTGTCAGGGGTCTTGCAAAAAAAGTAATCGCAGGCGATACTATGTATATGCTTTATATGGCAGTCAGAAGCATTGATATATGGAAGATGTCCGCTGTCAACGGCTGGATTGGAATGACTGCATATTTATTGTGTGTGTACTTTGTGTTGTCGGGTATCGCTGATATGGGAATGGGTATCGGATATTGTTTCGGTTTCAGATTACCGCAAAGTTTCAATTATCCAGTTTTCAGAACGAAAATACGTGATTTCGCATTGAACTGGCATGTACAGATAATATACTGGTTCAGAAGATATTTCTCCAAACCCCTGTACGAAGCCGGTAAAAACCGTTTATATAAAAATATTGTTTTTATAACGGCGTGGTGTCTGGCAGGACTATGGTACAGGTTTGACCCAAACGGCTTTATGTGGGGTTTTCTGATAGGACTTACAGTTGTACTTGAAAAATATCTCCGAAGATTCCGTTTTCTCAAAGTTACCGGAATAATTTACACTTATGTGATAACAATAATATGTATGGTATTTCTTTCCGGCGAGGATATAACGCAGTCCGTAAACTATCTGCTGGTTATGCTGGGAGGCAACAGCATTTTTGCGGATTCTGTAACGCTTTATCTGCTGAAATACTATATAATAATGCTGCTTATATGTATGTATTTTTCGACAAGCCTTTTCAGAAATCTCCTTATGCGACCGCAGAAAAATTGTCTTAAAAATATAATTTCAGCCATAAGTCCCGTAATAACTGTAATATTGCTTGTCATCTGTACAATACTTATTTCATATACCGGAAGTTCTGAAACTTTTATACTGAAACTTTAGGAGGTGTGCTATGAAAATTTCTGAAATCTCCGGCAGGGCAACAGCAGTACTTGTTTTTGCGGTAATGGCTGTAATGCTTGTTCTTACGGTGTGCGGAAAAAAAGAGGATTTTTCGGTCGCTGAAGACCGTGAACTTGCTGATTTTCCGGAAATTTCCATTTCGGCACTTATGGACGGCAGTTACGGCAGACAGCTTGCCGGATATATGACAGACCATTTTTACGGTCGTGAAAAACTCATTTCGGCACGTACCCGAATAGAGTACGCAATGTGCGAAAAGATTGTCAACGGAATATACATCAGTGATGATATGCTTCTTGATGCTGAGATTTCCTCACGCAGAATAGCTCCGGAAAACGCCGATTCTGTAAACGATTTTTTGAGTAGTTACAGCGGTACGGTATATTTTGCGGCAGTCCCGACATCTTCCGGAGTGTATGGGGATATGCTGCCGGATTATCTTCTGACAAATCCCGAAAAAAAACAGATAGATTTTTTATACAACGGTCTTAACGACAGTATCAGGAAAATTGATACGTACAATATTCTGAGAATGCTTAATGATAACTATATTTACTACCGCAACGACTCAAAACTGACAAGTTACGGAGCGTACTATGTTTACAGGACGATAATTCAGAAACTGGGATTTCAGCCGTTATCATACGACAAGTACACTATAAAACATGTGACAAGCGATTTCAGAGGGAATCTTTACAGCAGGTGTCTTTACAACAGTACAAAGTCCGATATACTGGATATTTACAGCTATTCCGGCGGTGCGGAAATAACCTCCTGTACAGTCCGCACCAACAACGGTATTACTTATCGTAATACCCTTAATGATGAGAGTTTTCTGTCAGGCGATATGTACAGAATGTATCTTGGTAATGAAGTGCCTTTTATGCGGATAAAGACTTCTGTAAACAACAATAAGAAATTACTGCTTATAAAAGACAGTTATGCGGACTGTTTCGTGCAGTTTCTGATACAGCATTACAGTGAAATTGCGGTAATATCTCCGGAAAGTATGACAAAACCTCTGAGCAGCTTCATAAATCCGGACAACTATGAACAGACGTTATTTCTTTTTGGAATAGACAGTATGGATAACGGAAATTTATTTGACTTACTGAACGGTTAGCGAAAGGACAGTGATTTATTTATGAAAGCATTGGTAACAGGTGCGACTTCCGGTATAGGAAGATGTATAGCGGAAAGTCTCCATAAACGTGGCTGGAAACTCATTCTTACAGGAAGAAATGAAAAGGTTCTGAAAGGATTGCAGAAAAAATTCGGCGGCGGAACTGAAATAATCAAAGCTGAATTATCTGACAGAAAAGAAGTTTTCAGGGTATACGAGTTTTGCAGGGACAAGAATATTGATTTGCTTGTCAATAATGCCGGATATGGAATCTTCGGGAAATTTGACAGTACAGACCTTGATGACGAATTGTCTATGATTGATGTGAATATAACAGCACTGCATATTCTTACAAAGCTTTTTCTGCGTGACTTCAAAAAGCGTGACAGCGGTTATATACTGAATGTAGCATCTGTTGCCGGCTTTATGACAGGACCGTTGCTGTCATCATACTATGCATCAAAAAATTATGTGATAAGACTGTCTTCTGCCATATACGAGGAGTTAAGGCGGGAGCATTCAAACGTTAAAATAACTGTACTCTGTCCCGGTCCTGTGAATACCAATTTCAATAACCGTGCCGGAGTGAGTTTCAGCGTGAAGCCCGTGTCACCGGAATACGTTGCGGAGTATGCTTTGAAAAGACTTTTTCAGGGAAAATTCTTTGCGATACCGTCGCTTACTGCAAAGCTTTGTGCAGTCGGACAAAGATTTGTACCGGAAAGACTTCTGGCGGCATTGACATACAGCGTCCAGAAAGCCAAGAAAACCAACGGCGTATGAGAGATATAAGTTACCGTGTGGCACTTGGCGGAATAGTTTCGGCATTGTGCCTGACAGCTATGTTTTTAGCCGGAATTATGCCTATGCTTTATATGCTGCTGCCGATGATTGCCGGAGTGCTTATGATGATAATAGCCGTTGAAGTAAGTACTGGCTGGGCGTGGCTGACGTATATATCTGTAGGACTTCTGTCGCTTTTTATAACATTCGACAAGGAAGCAGCACTTATTTTTATAATGCTTTTCGGACACTATCCTGTTTTGAAATTCTATATCGACAGGATAAAAAATGGTTTTCTGCGCCGTACTGCTAAGTTTCTGATATTCAATGCCTGCGTGCTTGCGTATTTTTTTGTAACAGTGTATCTTCTGGGACTTGACCAGATGCTTGAAGAGTTTGACGAGGTAGGCAGATACGGCGGTTATATAATGCTGGGACTGTGTAATATTATTTTCGTTCTGTACGACATAAATCTTAATGCCTGCTGTGTCATATACAGACACAGGATTATGCCACGTTTCAGAAGAAAAAAATAATAATATACAGCAGGCTATGAATTAGAAAAGGAAAATACTTTTCAAAAGGGAATAATATATGACTATACAGAATTTTATGGAAAAATATAATATTGCTGTTTTTGTCAGAATCGACAAAGACGGCAGTATGGAAATAATTCGCTCTGAAACAGCTAAGTTGGAATCAGATGTATTATTTGAGCAGCTTATCACTTTCAGGGATATATCATCAATAATCAATACGGTTGACGACCGTACGCCGACAATGAATTTTGCACAGGATACTACAAGATGTGTTATAACCAAAAATTCTGATTTTGTAATTTATGTGTTTTATGAATCTGAACTGAATGTTTTTGAAGATTATGATTTTTATATGAAAATCAGTGATGAATTGATTAATATTGAAAGATATGCATAAAAAACAGCACCGGAGGATTATATTTTCCTGCGGTGCTGTTTTGCTATTTTAATAAAGCGGTTACTTGCTGAGATTCTGATAATCAATCATACCGTGTATTGCTTCAACGGTCTTGTTAGTCATATCCTTAAGTAAAGTTATGACTGAGGTATTTATATCCTTGTCTTTTCTGATAACAGAAATCTTATACTTCGGATAGACAGCATCAGCATTATAACAAATTGGATAATCAAAGCACTGTTCAGTCCTGAGAAACCGCCTTTAAACAAATCATTTACCACATCTGCCCTGTTGCTTATTCTTGCGGTTGGGTCATTGATGTTATTGATATTTTCTGTGATGTCATTTATATTATTTTTCAGAAGCTCCGACAGTTACAGACATTCTTCCGTAATTTCCTCAAGTTTTTCATGCTGTGAAGCAAGTGCGCTGTGCCTTGCCACAAGAAAAGACTTTGCATGAACGATACAGTTTTCTTTATGGTTCAGACCACGGCATATAGCTGTTGCCATATCTCTGCAAGATTGATAATCTTTTTTGTGTTTGTCGTTGTATACCTTCGGATATAATCCGGACGAGTTGGTAAATACCAATCTGAAACGGCTGTCAGTATGTACAGTACAAATAATTATAACAGACATTATTTGAAAAGTCAAGTAATCAGCGATTTTTTACAGAAATCGAAATGGAAACTCACGGAATTATTGCTTAGTACAAAAATCTGTCGATATGGATTGCGTTTCCTTGTGAATAAGTTTATACTCAGTTTGACAATAGAAATTGACTGTGATATAATAAAAATAATGAGTAAAAGCAAAGATTTCAGATAAACGGCATATAAAGTATAATGACTGTGAACTCTCCCCCACCTAAAGAGGTGAGGGCTTCGTAAGAAGATTGGTATTTAAGTTTCCACCTGAAAATCAGGCAACCCTTATTCTTACAGGCGTGTCCACTTCGCCGCTACTGTATAGAGCTGTCAAGCTCACAACGCTACTTTAATATTTATTATTTTATTTTTCCTGACTTCATTTTTACAGAAGACTAACTGACGCTTAAGATTTTACACACGATACGATTCGATGGTGCAACCGCAATCTTAACTATCAGGATGTCTTTATTATATCATAATTAATCTGATTTGTCAATATATTTTTTCAGGCGGCATTCATCCCCCACTTTCGCTCACTTCGTTCGCTTAGAAGCGGGGTTATTCTGCCGAAATACGATAAAAAATATGAATAAAAGGTGATTTCATGAGCAAAGAATATTGGGGATTTGAAAATGAAAATGGTGATACCGGATTTCTTGCCGGAGTGGTTGATGTTCTGACTGATAATCTGCCGTGTTGTGATTTCGAGTATACTTTGGACGCTGACATTTTTCCGGTTGAAAATAATGATATTTCGCATATTAACGATACCGTAAAAAAACGTCTGCATTATTACAACAGGAGATACGGCATAAATTTACCGGATGAGTATATAGAAGGATTGCATTTGAAGTTGGAAAAAGTAAATAATGATGCTGAAAAAATTCTTTGTGATATTATTTCATGTTATTCATCTTCAAAGGATATTCCCGAAAAAGTGGGAGAGTTTTTCCGTAGTCTTAACTGGTATCTGCAAAAGCCGACAGGTATATATGTATCTCAGTCCATTGACAACAAGAACATTGAAATACTTGGACAGGTGTATTTATATATGGCTTTTGAATATTTTTTCATTGCATATGACGAATGGGCAGTACTCTTTATTTTCGGGACAGTGCTGTAAAATAAACTGGATTTTTTAATTTTAATGAATGCATAATATGCTTATTTATAGTTTTTATGTGTTGTTGCGGCGGGGCAACAGACTTGACTTTGAGCTGAAGTTAGTGTATACTAATATTAGTAATAACTAACAATTAAGGAGTTTATAAAAATGAGTGTAGTAATTTTAGGCGGCAATGACTGTATGATACGTAAGTACAAGGACATCTGCAAACAGTACAAGTGTACAGCGAAAGTCTTCACACATATGAAAACAGACCTCCGGAAACAGATAGGCTGTCCGGACTTGCTTGTGATGTTTACGGGAACTATGTCACATAAAATGGCACGGTGTGCAGTCAGTGAAACCAAAGGGCTTCCGGTACGCATAGAAAGGTCACATTCAGGGTCAGTGTCCGCATTAAAAAGTATTCTTGAAACACATATTAATAATTTATAAAATAATATGACAGTCCGGTATTTCAATGTACCGGATTTTTTGTACGGCACGGATTTACTAAAAATGAGACTGTATAGAGTTATTAAACTTATAATATACATTATACGAATAATTATATAAATTTAATTTTGAATAAAAATAAGTTCTAAAAGCACCTGTAACTCGCTGAAAAGTTCAGAAATAAATAATTTTTTGCATCACACGGCAGGCGCATTAAAATTACAGATGAATTTTTTGTGAAAACTCTTGAAAAATTTGTTAATAACTGCTATAATCTAACTAACACATAACGAAAGGAGAATCATATGTTATGTAAAAGAATCGGACGTATATTACTGACTGTAATGACAGTAATTTCGTTGGTTTCGTGCAGCCAGCAGAATACAGTTTCAACAGATTCACAGCCGCCGGAGCAGGAGTTAATGTTTCTTGTAAAATATGATAACTGGTCAGAAGAAGAAATACATTCAGCAGCTTTGATTACTACGGACGGAAAATATATAGGAGTACCGGACGACATTCTGGGAGAAAACGGAGATATGCCGGAAAACTGGGCAGAACAGTTAATAGAGTTATCGGAGAATACTCTCGTTGAATGTACATTACCGGAAAAAGACCTTGCTGTAATGTACGATTTTGTGAACAGTGCAGATATACCAGATGTTCCGGTTTTCAAAGAGTACGCTGAAACGGTTTATGATGCCGGATTTAATACATTATATCTTCTGGAAAAAACAGATGGTATTTATACACAACGGAAATTATGTGTTTCCGGACAGACCAACGAATATATTGATGATGACAAAATTATAGATTTCTGCAATTTTATGAGTGATAATAAGTACTATACAATGTACTGGTAAATAACCAAAGGAGTTTAAAAAAATGAAGACACTTGACTGGAGCAGATACCTTGAGACAGCCGCAAAGGTTGCCGCTGAGGGTATTGTAATGCTTGAAAATAAAAACAATGTTCTGCCGCTTGCCAAAGACAAGCCGGTTGCGGTATTCGGAAGGATACAGCTTCACTACTACAAAAGCGGTACGGGTTCGGGCGGTATGGTGAACGTTTCAAAAGTCACCGGAATAGTTGACGGACTTATTGAGGCAGGCGTGAAAATCGACACTGAACTGTTTGAAGTTTATAAAAAGTGGGACAGCCTTAATCCTTATGATATGGGTACGGGCTGGGGCAGTGAGCCGTGGTCGCAGGCGGAAATGCCCCTTGATGACGAAACTGTTAAAAATTCGGCTGAAAAATGCGATACAGCGATTGTCATAATCGGACGTACGGCAGGCGAGGAACAGGACGCAAAACTTGAAAAAGGTTCATATCTTCTGACGGACACCGAAAACGATATGCTTGAAAAAGTCCGTAAATATTTCGGCAAGGTCGTTGTTTTGCTGAACGTTGGCGGAATTATAGATATGTCATTCGTTGACAAGTATAATCCGGATTCTGTGTTGTACGTTTGGCAGGGCGGTATGACTGGCGGTACAGGTGTTGCAAACGTACTTACCGGAAAAGTCAGTCCGTGCGGAAAACTTCCGGATACTATAGCATATTCTGTAAAAGATTATCCGTCAGATAAAAATTTCGGCGGTAAGGAAAGAAATTTCTATTGTGAGGATATTTATGTAGGCTATCGTTGGTTTGAGACTTTTGCAAGGACAAGGGTACGTTATCCTTTCGGTTATGGACTTTCATATACTGATTTTGAGATAACTCCGGTTGACAGTATATGTGACGAAGATTCAGTAACTTTGCGTGTGAGAGTTACCAATACCGGAAGTTACAGCGGTAAGGAAGTTGTACAGATATATTGCGGACAGCCGCAGGGACAGTTGGGCAAACCGGCAAAAGTATTATGTGGTTTCGCCAAAACAAAAAACCTTGCACCGCAGGAAAGCCAGAACCTTGAAATAAAAGTAAACTATTATGATATAGCATCTTATGACGATTCGGGCGTTACAGGACATAGATTTTGCTGGTTACTTGAAAAGGGCGAATATAAATTCTTTGTCGGCAACAGTGTAAGAAATATCGCTGCTGCTTATGTACACGAAATCAGCGAAACAAAAGTTTTGCAGAAATGTGTACAGGCAATGCCGCCTGTTATGACTTTTGACAGAATCAGGGCAGAAAAAAATGAAAAAGATTATACTTTCGCTTTAGAAAGCGTACCGCTGAATGAGTTTGACGAGGAAAAAAGACGGTTTGAAAATCTTCCGGCTGAAATAGAATATACAGG
>CAMWRL010000024.1 GCA_947176685.1 uncultured Ruminococcus sp.
AAATAATATTGACCCTAAAACACTGAATGGTCTGCTTGAAGCAGTCAGCAAAAAAATAGGCGTTTCACCGGAAAAGCTCAGTCAGGAACTTAAAAGCGGCAAGTTTGACAGTGCACTTTCAAATATGAACAAGAATGATTCTGAAAAGTTCCGTCAAGCGGTGAACAACCCGAAACTTGTTGAAAAAATGATGAGTACACCTCAGGCGCAGGCACTCTATAAAAAGCTTTCGGGAGAATAAGGCGAAGGAGATTTTTTCGTGGACGATACAATGGAAAAAATCGGAAAACTTCTTTCTGATGAGGAGAGTATGAAACAGCTTTCCGAACTTGCGCAATTACTTATGAACAGCGATTCAGATGGAAACATTCCGGAAGAAAAAAAGTGCAGCGACAACGATAACAATAACAACAATATGCCGGACATTGCCAAAATAATGCAGCTTACGGAACTTATGGGGGCATTTTCGCAGAGTGACAGAAATACGGAGCTACTTATGGCACTGAAACCTCATCTGAAAGAGGAACGACAGCAGAAAGTTGACAAGGCAGTTAAAATGCTTAAACTGTTTACCGTATGGAACGCTGCTAAAGAAAGCGGTTTGCTGAATGACATTATATAAAGAATGGGAGGGATTCGGATGTCAGTGTATAAGAACGGTAAATTTGCCGATATACCACCGACAAAAGTCCCTTCCGATTCCGGAAGTATCATTGATAAGCTTCTGGGCGATACGGACAGTGACAAACTTCTTATACTTGCGCTGATGTTTCTGCTTATAAGAGAGGGCGCAGATATGAAACTTATACTTGCATTGGGCTATATACTTTTGTGAAAGAGGGTTTGAAAAAAATGAGGACTGATTTAATATTCTGGAGTATGTGTGCAGTTGTGGTTATTGTGATGATGATTTATTACTCAAGGCGTGAAAGAAAAATCCTGTCGTTCATATTCGGGGCGTTTACCGGAATGACGGCACTGTTTATTCTGAACAGGTATGGCGGAGTTATCGGTGCGGAAATACCAATCAACATTTTTAATGTAAGCGGCAGTGCAGTTTTGGGAGTGCCTTTTGTTGCAGGACTGGTTGTCCTGAAATATCTGTAGAAATATTATATTTTTATCGGAAAAACACTTGAAATTCTGTAAAAGATGTGTTAAAATATATACAGGAGGTGATTTTCGTGAATATTATTGATATTATCAACAAAACAAAAAATCATAGCGAACTTTCTGAAAACGAAATAAAATGGCTTGTAGACAGCTATACTGACGGTGAAATCCCTGACTATCAGATGTCGGCGTGGCTTATGGCTGTATGTCTCAACGGTCTTACTGAACGTGAAACGCTGTTTCTGACTCTTGCAATGCGTGACAGCGGCGATATACTTGACTTAAGCGGAATAGACGGCGTTACGGTTGACAAGCACAGCACCGGCGGAGTAGGGGATAAGACAAGTCTTATAATTGCACCAACGGCGGCGGCTTGCGGAGTGTACGTCCCGAAGATGTCCGGCAGGGGGCTGGGACATACCGGCGGTACTATCGACAAACTTGAAAGTATTTCCGGATTCAGGACTGAGCTGCTGTTCAGTGAGTTTGAAAGTATAGTACAGCGGACAGGCTTTTCAATAATATCCCAAAGCGGAAATCTCTGTCCGGCTGACAAGAAGATGTATTCTCTCCGGAACGCTACAGGAACAGTTGACAGTATACCGTTGATATGTGCAAGTATTATGAGCAAGAAACTTGCCGTCAATGCAGACTGCATTCTGCTTGATGTGAAATGCGGTTCAGGGGCGTTTATGAAGTCGGAAGACGATGCCCGCAGATTGGCTGACCTTATGGAGAAAGTTGGCAGAATGTCCGGAAAGAAATGCCGTGCGATAGTTACTGATATGGACAGCCCGTTGGGAAACAATATCGGCAATGCCCTTGAAGTCAAAGAAGCTATTGAAATTCTTCAGGGAAAATATAAGGGCAGGTTATATGAATTGTGTATGGAACTTACTGCGGAAATGCTTTCGCTTGCAGGAAAAGGCACGGTTGCTGAATGCTTTGAAATGGCAGAAAATGCAGTATCTTCCGGCAAGGCACTGGAAGTTCTGCGCCGTACAATAGAGCTACAGGGCGGTGACGGCAGAGTATGTGATGATGTGTCACTTCTTCCACAAGCCGAATTTCGTTATGAAATACGTGCCGTGCGTGATATGAAGATTACCGGAATAGACAGTCAGGAAATAGGTATGGCATCTCTTATTCTGGGAGCAGGCAGACTTTCAAAAACTGATACCATTGATATGTCAGCAGGCATAATTATGAACTGTTCGGCAGGAGACTGCATTTCCGTTGACGATACTATTATGACACTCTGCTCGTCAACCGTAAGCGATTTTTCAGAAGCTTCTTTCCGTGCGGTCAATGCCCTGAAATTTTATGGGATTTAGTTCCGGTTTTCTATTGACTATTCCGGAAATATGTGGTAATATATATTTATAGTTTTTTTATGGAGGTATTATTATGGGTTTTCTTGACTCAATGAAAGACTTCGCCGGCAAGGTCGGCAATACCATTGAAAATGGTGCTAAGAGCGTTTCAGACGGCTCTAAAAAAATGGCTGAAAAAGCAAGAATCAAAAAGGAAATCTCTCAGCTTGAAACAGAAGTCAATGCTGCATATATCAGTATAGGCAAGGTGTTTTTTGAGAAAATCTCCGCCAACCCTGAGCCTGAATGCGAAAACGCTGTGGAAACTATCGTTACAAAGGGCGAAAGAATCGAACAGCTCAGAGGTATTCTCAGCAATCTTGAAGATAAAATCGCTTGTCCGTCCTGTGGTGCTGATATAGCTAAAACTCAGAAGTTCTGCGACAAGTGCGGTGCAAAGATTGAAGAACCTGTTGCCGCCGTTGAAAAGCCAGACCCGATTGTTGCCTCTGCAAGCGAACAGCCTGCCGGAAAAGTATGTCCGGAGTGCGGTGCGTCTGCTGAAGCTGACCAGTTATTCTGTCAGCAGTGCGGAAAAAAATTCTGATGTGAAAATTGCCGGATTTTAAAAAATTCCGGCAGTTTTTTTGTTCAGGGTATTTACTTTCGGGCGATTTTGTGTTAAAATAACTTTATCACTTTGAAGCTTTTACTTATAAAAGCATTCGGGAAAGGATTTAATGAAAATGCCCATTACAGATTTACTTGAAAGAAACGCCGGACTTTACGGCGATGATGTCGCACTTGTTGAGGTCAACCCGACCATTACTGAAATAAGGCGTGTTACGTGGAAAGAATACGAACTGATTGAACCTAACCCGTTCAGTCATTACAGGCGTGAAATTACGTGGAAAGTCTTTGACGAAAAAGCCAACCGTTTTGCAAACCTGCTTCTTGAAAGAGGTGTCTGCAAGGGCGACAAAGTAGGTATACTGCTTATGAACTGCCTTGAATGGCTGCCGATATATTTCGGAATACTTAAAACGGGTGCGCTTGCCGTACCGCTGAACTTCCGCTATACTGCCGATGAAATAAAATACTGCCTTGACCTTGCGGAAGTCGATGTGCTTATGTTCGGACAGGAGTTTATCGGACGTGTCGAGGAAATCGCAGAGGAAATCAGCCGCAACAGACTGCTTTTCTATGTAGGTGAGGGCTGTCCGTCATTCGCTGAACACTATGACAGTCTTACAGCTAACTGTTGCAGTACTGCTCCGGAAACAGAAATTTCAGATACGGACAACGCCGCTATTTACTTTTCGTCGGGAACTACCGGTTTTCCGAAAGCCATTCTCCATAATCACGAAAGCCTTATGCATTCGGCAAAGGTTGAACAGAATCATCACGGACAAACCAAAGATGATGTATTTTTATGTATACCGCCGCTTTACCATACCGGAGCTAAAATGCACTGGTTCGGCAGTCTGTACAGCGGAGGAAAAGCCGTACTTTTAAAGGGCGTAAAACCCGAAACTATTCTTAAAACTGTTTCAGAAGAATGCTGTACTATTGTATGGCTGTTAGTGCCGTGGGCGCAGGACATACTTGACGCTGTTGACAGAGGGGAAGTCAATATTGACGATTATAACCTCTCTCAGTGGAGACTTATGCATATTGGTGCGCAGCCTGTACCGCCGTCCCTGATTGCACGCTGGAAAAAGCTTTTCCCTAATCATCAGTACGATACAAACTACGGTTTAAGCGAATCCATAGGACCTGGCTGTGTGCATCTGGGCGTTGAGAATATCCATAAAGTAGGAGCAATCGGAAAAGCCGGATACGGCTGGGAAGTCAAGATAGTTGACGAAAACGGCACTGCCGTAAGCCGTGGCGAAGTAGGCGAACTCTGCGTTAAGGGAGCAGGACTTATGACATGTTACTATCGTGACGAAAAGGCTACAGCAGATACCTTAAAGGATGGCTGGTTGTTTACGGGAGATATGGCGCAGGAAGACGAAGACGGTTTTATATATCTCGTTGACCGCAAGAAGGACGTTATAATCAGCGGCGGCGAAAACCTTTATCCCGTGCAGATTGAGGATTTTTTAAGAAGTCACCCGTCTGTCAAGGACGTTGCGGTTATAGGACTGCCGGACAAGCGTCTGGGTGAAATTGCGGCGGCTATAATCTCTGTCAAGGAAGAATGCACCTGTACCGAAGATGATATAAATTCATTCTGTCAGAAGCTCCCACGTTACAAGAGACCCCACAAAATTATCTTTGCAGACGTTCCAAGAAATCCCACGGGAAAAATCGAAAAACCTAAACTCCGTGAGATTTACTGCAAAGAGGGTCTTGTTGCCTCGCAGATACATAGCTGATGTTTGATTTTTCAAGAATACTGTCCGCAGATTATGTAAAAGCCAACGGCGTACTTTGGGACGACGAACTTTTTACTTATGAATCTTACTGGGAAAACGGTTACAACCATTATGAAAGACTTTTTGACAAACCTATGGACAATGGCGGTAAACCTGTTACGGGGCTTGTCTATGAACTTTTTCCAGACGGTACACTTTCGGATTACGCTTACTACAAAGACGGCTATAAGTACGGTGAGGACGTTGAGTTTTATAAAAGCGGTCGGGTATCAGGTTATACATTATTTACGGACAGCGAATTTTATCTTTACGAATGGTACGAAAACGGTCAGCTTAAAGAACTTTTTGAGCGTTACAGAGATGACAACAAATATTTCCGCCGAATGACCCGTTATGACGAAAGCGGAAACAAACTTGAAAAGCGTATAAACTGTGAAGTGAATTTCAGCTATAAATACAATGAACCCGATGATAAATATGAGGTATCATTTCACGGTAACGGAGAGTTTAAGAAAATCATATGGAAAAATCCCGACCGTTCAACATTCTATAAATCGGCGGAATTTGACGAAAAGGGTTATCCAGTCAAACTTGAAATAAATGCTTTCTACAATCCGGAATACCGTTCGCTTAAAGACAATAAAGTTAATTGGAATATAGAGCCGTTCGGTGATAAATTCCGTTTTTCCGGTCAGCTTCTTGAATATGCATATTCTGAAAAAATTTTTTCTGCATTTACCGGAAAAGTTTATTTCTGTTATCCTACCGGCGAAATATATAAAGTAAATGAATACAAAAAAGGCGTTTTGCAGGGCGAACAGCTTGAATACTATAAAAGCGGTCAGATAGCCGAAGAGTATCATCTGACAAAAAACAGCAGACATTATGCAAAGCATTACCGGTGGTACAGAAACGGCGTATTAAAAGAAGTTGTCGAATATAAAAATGACAGTAAAATATATAAAGTCACGCAGTTTGACGAAGACGGAAATAAATTGAGGTGAATATTATGAATGAGCAGGAATTTCTTGATATCCAGAACTCTTTCAGGGAAAAAATAAGTCTGACGGACAGTTTCAGCAGGGACGATATAAAGACCGTTGCCGGAGTGGACTTGGCTTACTGGAGCAGGGACGGTCAGGAATATGCCGTCTGCTGTATAGTGGTACTGGATTACCGGACGCACGAAGTTCTGGAAAATAAACGGTTTTCCGGTAAAATAGAAGTCCCATACATATCAGGATTTCTTGCATTCCGTGAACTGCCCCTCATTCTGGAAACTGTAAAGCTGCTTGAAATAAAACCGGATATATATATGTTTGACGGCAACGGCTGTCTTCACCCACGCAATATGGGTATAGCAACTCACGCTTCTTTCTATCTGAACAAGCCCACTGTCGGCGTGGCAAAAAGTTATTACCGTATAAAAAAGGGTCTGGACTACTCCGAACCCAATACGACAGCAGGAAGTTTTACGGACATTGTATGTGACGGAAATGTATATGGTCGTGTACTGCGTACCCATAATAATGTAAAACCGGTCTTTGTATCTGCCGGAAACTTCATAACTCTTGATACCGCAACCGCTATTACTATGGAACTTGTCGGAAAAGAAAGTCACATTCCGATACCGACAAGGCTTGCTGACCTTGAAACCCACTCCGCAAGAAAAGAACTGATATAATATTTTAGTTCTGCATTCCGTGGGGATAAAATTGTCCCCTTAAGTTAAATTTAAAAGAAAAGAAGATGTTTTATGAATAAAGTCTATCCATACGAACGCAGAGTATATTATTATGAGACTGACAAAATGGGCATAGTTCACCACTCCAACTACATAAGGATTTTTGAGGAAGCCCGTATGCACTTCCTGAAACAGATGGGTATGCGGTTCGACAAACTCGAGGAGTTGGGTTTTTATGTACCTATTCTGTCGGTTGACTGTCAGTATAAGAATCCTCTTGTCTTTAATGAACCCTTTTCGGTTTACTCCAAACTGACAGAGTTCAGAGGGGCAAGAATTACAGTCACATACGAGATTTTCAGCCGCAGAACCGGAAAACTCTGTATAACCGGCAGTACTGTGCAGTGCCTTACGGATAAGCAGCTCAGACCTGTACGGGTAAAAAACAAGTGTCCTGAAATATATGATATGCTTACTGAATATGTCGGTTATAAGGTGACTGACTGATTTTTCTGGTATGTTTTTGTGTGATAATGTCAGATATTGTCTTGTGTATTGCAATTTTCCAAACAGTATGTTATAATGATTTTACCGGATTAGGAAAGGAGGGTGATAAAATGGCTATTACAGAAGCAGTTGAAAACTACCTTGAAACTATTCTTATTCTTTCAAAAGAACAACCGGACGTTCACGCTATAGATATATGTTCATATCTTGGCTACTCAAGACCGACAGTTTCAATCGTACTTAAAAAAATGAAGGAAAACGGTCTGGTACTGGTTGACGATGACAACCATATAACGCTTACGCCGGAGGGCAGGGGAGTTGCGGAACATATCTACGACAGACATAACGTTCTTTCGGAACTCTTTATAATGCTTGGAGTTTCACGAGACCACGCCATAGAAGATGCCTGCAAAATAGAACACGATTTATCAGACGAAACTTATTCCGTACTGAAATCCCATTACCTTGAACTGAAACAGACATATGGAGGAAAATAATGAATAAATACAAGACTTTCAGGGAAAAATACCCCGTATTTATCTACAGGTCATACCATATAACAGAAACTCAGGACACTGTAAACATAAGCTATGAATTTTCAATCCCGGAACTTGCCGAATTCAATCCGTCATGGAGTTTCCCGAAACTCGAAAACTTATCCGTATCAGGCGACAGGACTTTTGAAAGGCTGGTTTTCTCGCTTGGTATGGCAGAAGCCGTAAGTTACTGGAAAGCCGTATGTTCGCCGGAAATACACGTTGAATGCGGTGAACTCTCTCCGGAACAGATTCAGTGGTGGAAAAAACTGTATTTCAATGGTCTGGGAGAGTTTTTCTATATCAACGGCATTGAAGCAGATACAGACGACTTTGTTAATATAACGTCAGCAGGAAGTTTTTCAGGTGAAGAAATAAAACGCCCTGAGCTGTCGGGCTGTCTAGTACCGATTGGCGGCGGCAAAGATTCCATACTTACTTTGCAGACCCTAATTGACGCAGGCAGGAAATGTATGTGCTACAGCATAAACGAACGTTGTTCCATTACGGAAACCGTCAGGACAGCGGGACTTCCGTCAGGCTCTCTGATTACTGCAAGAAGAAATTTTGACCGTTCGCTTATAGAGTATAACAAAAAAGGTTTCCTCAACGGTCATACGCCTTTTTCGTCAGTGGTGGCGTTTTCGGCGGAAATAACGGCGTATCTTTATGGAAAGAAATATATTGTACTGTCCAATGAGTCCAGCGCAAATGAAAGTACTGTAATAGGCAGGAGCGTCAATCATCAGTATTCAAAGAGCTTTGAGTTTGAAAAGGACTTCCACGAATATGAGGAAAAATACCTTAAAACCGGAATTTATTATTTCAGTTTCCTGCGTCCGCTGTCGGAATTGCAGATAGCCGCAATGTTTTCAGTAAACAGGAAGTATCTTCTGGTATTCAGAAGCTGTAATCTGGGCAGTAAGGTTTCGCCGGACGTATGGTGCGGAGAGTGTCCGAAATGTCTTTTTGTCAGCCTGATATTGTCGCCTTTCCTGTCCGACAACGCTCTGACGGATATTTTCGGCAGAGATTTGCTCAATGCTGAATCAATGTCCGGATATTTCACGGAACTTATCGGAAAGTCCGACCATAAGCCGTTTGAGTGCGTGGGAAGCGTTGACGAAGTAAATCTTGCAGTTTCGCTTGCAATACAGAGGCGTGAAGCATCCGGTCAGAAATTGCCACTGCTTTTTGAAAATTACCGGAAAAATTTCTACAGTCCGGAAAACCACGAAACAGAGTATAAGCAATATTGCAGATACTTCAACAATGAAAATCTTCTCCCCGAAAGCTTCAGGGAAATACTTTTGAATGAAATGGAGAGACTTCTTTGAATACATTCACTGAATATCTGAAAAATTACACTGATAATAAATCTATATGTATACTCGGCTTCGGTCGTGAGGGCAGGTCTACCTACAGGCTTATTGAAAAATACTGTACGCCCGAATCCGTAACTATTGCCGACCTTAATCCCGTGAATAATCCGCCGGAAAACGTTAAAATAATTACCGGAAAAAATTATCAGGACTGTCTTGATGATTTTGACATAGTTTTCAAATCGCCCGGAATAGTACTGGAAAAAAGTCCGGCTGAACTTAAATGCGAAATCACGTCCGAAACGCAGGTATTTTTCACGGTCTACAGGGAGCAGATTATAGGCATTACAGGAACTAAGGGCAAAAGTACTGTATCGTCACTGATTTACCATATACTGAAAGAATCCGGAAAAGATACGTACCTTGTCGGAAATATAGGCGTTCCGGTTTTTGATATTGCAGAGGACGTTAAACAGAGTACTGTTATAGTATGTGAATTGTCATGCCATCAGCTTGAATATATGACCGTTTCGCCGACAGATGCTGTCTTTCTCAATCTTTATGAGGAACACCTTGACCATTACGGCAATATGGAAAACTACTACAACGCAAAGAAAAATATCTATCTGCACCAGAAAGAATATGACTGTCTGGTTATTAACAGCGACATTGAATATGAATTTACCGGAGCTTATGACTATACAATATCCGCCACAAATCCGGACGCTGATATTTACGTTTACAGCGGTATAAAGGGGAAAATTCATTTTCATATGGATGATTATATCTATAATATTCCGACTGAAAATATAAAACTTTTAGGGGTACACAATCACTATAATATAGCTGTTGCGTATTTTATAACGTCTTTCTACGTGGAGCAGGAAGAATTTGAAAAGGCACTTTATACTTTCAATCCGCTTGCACACCGTCTTGAATACGTCGCTACAGTGGACGGTGTACGCTATTATGACGACTCAATTTCAACCGCCTGCGCAACCGCCATTGAAGCACTGAAAAGCGTTCCTGAAGCCGGAACAATCCTGATAGGCGGAATGGACAGGGGAATTGACTATACATCACTTGCGGACTTCCTGAACGGCTCAGATGTAAACATAATCTGTATGGAAACTTCCGGCAGGCGTATTTTTGATATGATTCAAAATATGGATTTCAGAAATCCGGAGCGTGTTCACTATGTTCCGCACCTTGAAGATGCTGTGAATCTTGCTCACAAAATAACTCCGTCCGGCAAAAGCTGTGTACTGTCTCCGGCGGCGGCAAGCTACGGGATTTTTAAAAACTTTGAGGAACGTGGGGACGTTTTCAAAAAACTTGTTTCCGAACTGAAATGATTTTCAGGCAGGAATATTGGGTCTTGACATTTTCCGGAGAACAGTGTATAATATATATCGGAAACTTGTCGGAATAGGGGGGATATTATGGACAGACACCGCCAGATAGCATTTATAGCGGCGTTTATAGTTGCACTGGTGATTATGATGGTCGGCAAAGCTTGTACTGACAAGATGTTTAAAACCAGACCCGTCCAAAACAGTACTTCGCAGAGTACGCCGTCTTATGATTACAACAGCTATAATAATTACAACAACAGCTATAACAACAATAATTATAGTTATAACGATACTCCTCAGCAGACCGAAGCTCCGGTACAGACTGAACCGTCTGTTGAGTATGTAACCAATATGTTCGGGGAAGTTATCGGTACTGCCGAACCAGTCGTTACGGAAGTTCCGGAAATGGACGTTACAGAAATTCAGACTACTACCCAGCAGCGCTCGATTCTGGAGCAGTACAACGAAAATAAAAATAATGCCAATAATCCGGACAGCTATTAACAGCAGTCCGAAATAAAATATTAAATGGAGGTTAAAAAATGGTTGTTATCGAAATGGAAAACGGTAAAAAAATCAAAATTGAACTCTGTCCAGAAACAGCTCCCATTACCTGCGCAAACTTTGAAAAGCTTGTAAAGGACGGTTTCTACAACGGACTTACATTCCACAGAATTATTTCCGGCTTTATGATTCAGGGCGGCTGCCCTCTCGGAAACGGTACGGGCGGTTCGGGACAGAACATCAAGGGCGAATTTTCGTCAAACGGCGTTAAAAACGACCTCAAGCATACAAGAGGCGTTATTTCAATGGCTCGTTCTATGATGCCCAATTCGGCAAGCTCTCAGTTCTTCATTATGCACAAGGACGCACCGCACCTTGACGGACAGTACGCAGCTTTCGGCAAAGTCGTTGAGGGTATGGACGTTGTTGACGAAATAGCAGAAGTTGCTACAAACTACAATGACGCTCCACTTGAACCGCAGGTTATGAAATCAGTTACAATTGAATAATTTAAAATGCCGGAAGAGTATATTTTTCCGGCATTGCTTTTGAAAGGATGATGTTATGTTATATATAGGCTGTCACCTGTCGGCTTCCAAAGGCTTTGCGGCTATGGAAAGTCAAGCCCGTGAAATAAATGCAAATACTTTTGCGTTCTTTACCCGAAATCCACGGGGCGGCACGGCTAAAGAAATAAATCCGTCCGATGTAAGGAAATTTCTGAATAGTTCGTCAGACTTCGGAAAACTTGTCGCCCACGCCCCGTATACTTTGAATCCGTGCGCTGCTGACCCAAAAATAAGAAACTTTTCCATTGCGGCAATGGCGGACGACCTGAAACGTATGGAGTTTACACCAAACAATTATTATAACTTCCACCCCGGCTCGCACGTAAAACAAGGTGCGGAAATCGGTATCGAACTGATTGCCCGACAGCTTAATGAGGTGCTTCGTCCGGAGCAGTCAACTATAGTCTTACTGGAAACAATGGCAGGCAAAGGCTCGGAAGTAGGACGGGACTTTGGCGAAATAAGAAAGATAATAGACCGTGTTAAGCTGAAAAACAAGGTCGGAGTATGTCTGGACACCTGTCACATATGGGACGGCGGTTACGATATAGTGAATAATCCGGACGGCGTTATGGAGGAGTTCGATAAAATCATAGGTCTTGACCGCCTGAAAGCTATTCATCTCAATGACAGTCTTAATCCGTGCGGCTCTCATAAGGACAGACACGCCCGTATTGGTGAGGGGCATATCGGTGCGGAAGCTCTCATTAAGTTCATAAACCGCCCTGAATTAAAGGGACTTCCGGTAATTCTTGAAACTCCCAACGATATGGACGGCTATGCAAGGGAAATAAAGTTCCTGCGTCAAAACTACAGCGAATAAAAATAATTCGGGAAGCCGGTACTGCTGTGCCGGCTGTATTTATGGAATCCGCACAACAGATATAATCAACATTTGTATGGTTTTTTGTAGAATTTGACAATTTGAACATTGACAAAGACCGGAAAAAATGTTATAATATCTTGTAAACAGCAACGCTGTTTAAGAAGCTGACTAAAAAGGAAGTGTTTTTAATGAATCGTTATTTTATGAATAAAAATGAAATACTCAATAGTGTGGAGCAGGCTTTTAAGGAGAAGCATTTCTGTGCTTATTACCAGCCGCAGTTCAACCACTCAAACGGTAGAATTGTCGGAGCAGAGGCACTTGTAAGATGGATACACCCCGAATACGGAATGCAGTCACCCGGTGACTTTATACCCGTGTTTGAAGCCAACGGCTATATAACAAGACTTGACTTGTATGTGTTTGAGGAAATATGCATATTCTTAAATAAATGCATAAGGGACAATATAAAAAATATAGTTCCCATATCGTTCAACGTTTCAAGGTACGACATATATTTCGCAAGTTTCATAGACGAAATGGAAAATATAAGAAAAAAATATGATATACCCGTAAAGCTGCTTAGAGTTGAAATAACAGAAAGTGCAGTCATCGGCGGAAACGAATATCTTGCAAATACTGTTGAGAGATTCCATTCGTTGGGATATATCGTTGAAATGGACGACTTCGGCAGCGGATATTCTTCGCTCAACGTGCTGAAAGACATAAAAGTTGATATAATAAAGCTTGATATGATATTCCTCAGGGGAGAAATAGGCGGCAGAGGCGGTATAATTATAAGTTCTATGGTAAGAATGGCTAACTGGCTTGGTACTCCGGTTATCATAGAGGGCGTTGAAACAACTGAACAGGCTGATTATATGAAAAGTATAGGCTGTGATTATATACAAGGATATCTTTATTCCAGACCTTTGTCGGAAAGTGACTATCTTAAACTTCTGCTTGAGGGAAGAACGGGTCAGGCAATGCCGCATATGAACTTTACGGAAAACATTGACGCCGGAAAATTCTGGGACCCCAACACCATTGAGACTGTTATTTTCAATAACTTTGTAAGTGCTGCCGCAGTATTTTCATTCAAGAGCAAAAACAACAGTATAGAAATGCTTCGTGTAAACGACAAGTATCTTGCGGAGCTTGCTATGAATATGACTCAGAAAGACGTTATCAAAAAACACGATGACCTGATATTTGATGACGAAAACAGGAAGATATATATTGACACAATCTACAAAGCTATCGCCTCGGGTAAAGAGGAAGAATGCGATACATGGCGGACTGTATATTCTGCGTGCTGTGGTGAAGATACGGTTTGCATACGGAGCAGTATGAGAGTTATAGGGCGTGCGGAAAATGAGTATCTTATTTATGTTATGATACGCAATGTCACCATTGAAAAGAAAGCATATACAGCACTGTCCGCCAGTGAAAAGAAGTTCCGGACAGCCGGAGAACACGCTAATATATTCTGTTGGGAGTACGAAGTAGATACAAAGAAGATGTACCCCTGCGCAAGATGTATGCGGGAATTAGGTTTACCTCCGGTCATTGAAAATTATCCCGAGCCGTTGATTGAAAACGGACTTTTTCCTGCTGAATACGCTGACTTTTACCGTGACTGGATGCGACAGATTGACGAGGGCGCAGAACATCTTGAAGCAGTAATACCGCTTACTGATGACAGAATACCGTTCCACGTAAGGTATACCGCTGAATTTGACGAAAACGGCTATCCGTATAAAGCTTATGGTTCAGCAACGCTTGTTGTAGATGACATAAAATAAAAACAGCCGGTGCTTACAGATTGTTGTAAGCATCGGCTTTTGATTTTTAAAAATCAGTCAACAGTAACGATAGTTCCCATAAGCTGACGACCTGCTCCAACGGCATTGGATTCGTCAGTATCAATATGCATTGCACGGGCGTACTTGTCAGACACACGGCACACAACGTCACCAAGAATTGCGCTTCTTTCAGGAGTTTCGAGCTTAACCCATACAACCTGCTTGTCAGTAACGCCGAGTTCTTCAGCATCTGCCGGAGTAAGATGGATATGTCTTTTTGCAACGATAACGCCTTCGGAAATTTCGACTTCACCGGCAGGACCAATGAGTTTGCAGGCACCTGAACCGGCAATATCTCCGGACTCCTTTACTGGTGCGGCGATTCCGATTGAACGTGCGTCAGTAGCGGAAAGTTCAACCTGAGTTTCTGGACGTACAGGACCTAAAATAGATACACCGGCGAGTTCCTTTTTAGGTCCGACAACGGTTACTCTTTCTTCACAAGCGAACTGTCCCGGCTGGGAGAGGTCTTTTTTCTTGGTGAGTTCGTAACCTTTACCGAAAAGGATTTCAAGGTGTTCCTGAGTTACGTGTACGTGTCTTGCAGAAGTTTCAACAATAAAATCTTTGGACATTTTGAGAGTACCTCCGTATAAAATTTTTCCGGAACGTGCCGGAATCTTCAAATATATTTTACACCATTCCGGACAAAACGTCAAGAGTTATGGAAAATTTTGGGAAGAAATATGTTATCACTTGCAAACAATATAAAATAAAAAAAGCGTCCCGAAGAGGAGTCGAACCTCCGACCTACTGCTTAGGAGGCA
>CAMWRL010000025.1 GCA_947176685.1 uncultured Ruminococcus sp.
CTTATAGTTCATTTTAAAACCCGCCTTTCAGTATTTGTCATTTTTTTGAATTTGTAAGCCACAAGTAGCTTATTTTATATTATACCACATATTTTTAGATTCTGCAACATATATTTTTGTGAAAACAAGAAAATTGATTTATAATTTTCGGGCTGACTGATTGTAAGGGGTGATTTTTTTGAAAAAGCAGAATTTTCTGAAAGCTTCGCTGATACTGATGTTGTCGGCAGGCATTTCAAAAGCTCTGGGAGCATTATTCAAAATACCGCTTACAAACCTGCTGGGCGGTGTGGGAATGAGTTATTTCAGTTGTGCATATAGTCTTTTTATGCCTGTGTACGCACTGACGGTTACGGGACTTTCGGCAGCAGTGGCAAGAATGACTGCTCAGAGTGTTGCATTGGAAATGTACTCCAATGCCCGAAAAGTCCGGAGTACAGCACTTATGATGTTTTCGGCGGTCGGACTTGCCGGAAGTATACTGACATTTGTCTTGTCGGATTTTTCCGGCGGCAGTACTGAATCATCGTTGTCTGTAGCAATGATTGCGCCGTCAGTATTTTTCGGATGTATAATGTCCGTTGAACGTGGATACTATGAGGGTATGAGCAACATGTATCCTACAGCGGTTTCGCAGGTGATAGAGGGCGTTGTAAAGGTTGCGGCAGGACTTTTCCTCTGCCGCTACGTGACGGAACACATGGACGAAATAATCATATATTTTCCGGACACTGAACCGACAGCGATTTCTGCCGCCGCCGGAATACTGGGTGTAACTTTGTCGTCAGCGGGGGCGGTTGTATTTTTTGCGGTGTTAAGACTGTTCAGGAAAAAATTTCCGGAAAACAGTGAACAGACAGTTATGAGCCGGAGGGAGATTTCACGGGAGCTTATTGCCAATGCTGTACCGACCGGAATAAGTGCGGTTGTAACAAACCTCACGGCACTGATAGATATGTGGACGGTTATAGGTTGTATAACATATTTCGGCAGTAAAATAACTCCGCCGTCCGGTATTCCCGAAAAAGATATACCGCATTTTATATATGGGTCTTTTGCCGGAATAGCCCTTACTGTATTCAATCTTGTGCCGTCCGTTACAAATATGCTCGGAAAAGGCGTTCTGCCGTGCATAACTGAGGCGTGGGAAAATCATCATATAAAAATACTTTCGGAAAACACAATGCAGGCACTTATAACGTCAGCCATAATTGCTGTGCCGTCAGCATTCGGAATAACGGTACTCGCACCGGAAATACTGGGGTTTCTGTTTCCGAAACAGCCCGATGAGGTCAGCATCTGTATAAATTCCCTGCGGCTGCTTATGGTGGGAATGGTCTGTCTGTGTATTTCGTTTCCGGTGTTCAGTATGCTTCAGGCTATCGGAAAGGCTTCTTTGCCGTTGAAGATAATGCTGTTGGGAACGGTTATAAAATTCGCCGGAAACATATTACTTATACCCGTTATGGGAGTTGACGGGGCAGCGGTTTCGACATCGTTGTGTTATGTGGTGATTCTCATAGTATCGCTGAAACTTTACATAAAACATTCCGGAATCAGTCTTAAAATAATGCCGTTTCTGGTTATATTGTACGCCGGAGGAATGTGTGCAGGGTCGGCATATCTTGCCTGCGTGACGGCTCAGCGATGCGGAATTGGAAAATTCGGAGTACTTGGAATATCGGTTGCGACAGGCGGAATTGTTTATTTAATGGTACTTGCCGTATGCGGTACTTGCCTGAAGCGTTCCGGAAAACTTGTACTTCAATAAAAAGTCCCCGTTCACAAGAGAACGGGGATTTTTTTGGTTACTTGAGAACTGAATCATCATGAGAGAGGTTTTCGGGAGTGACAGGGGAGAGAATAACATTTGCCCTGTCAATGTCGTTGTCAAGTGTTGGGAAAAATCCTACTGTAAGCGAATCTGTTCCGGACGGTACAACGAATCCGCCGGCAAGGTAGCCTGAAAATTCTCCGTTTGCCGGAATTGTTATAGGGTCATCAACGCATTTCGGGTAATTGTTGATAGCATATAACTTTGTGCGCACATTGGAGAGGATTTCCGTCTGGTCGGGAAGTGCGACAAAGAAGTTATTAAGAGAATTGATTTCATATTCTATATCAGTGTTGTTTTTTATTGTAACGTTTATGTATACATAATCGTTTTCATTATTTGCAGGAGAACCGATATTAACAACATCATTGAGTGTGAATACAGTATTATTGACTTCGATTTCCTGTCCGAAAGCCGAATTTGTCTTTTTTGAGTCACTGGAATACTTGTTGGGCTTTTCGGAAACAGGCTCATTAGGGTCAAGCATTATTATAGACTGCTCCTGACTGGACTCCGGCATTTCATTACACGAAAAAGCCGAAACGGCAGAAAGGGACAGTGCAAGGAAAAGTGCGGAAAATCTGATTTTTTTCATTTTGGTATAAACCTCCATCAGTAATTTTTTTTAAATCTATGTTTTAATGTTTTGTAGGTATAGTATAACATATAATTGTATCATTTGTCAAGAAAAAAATAAACAGTCCCACTGATGAGACTGTTTAAATTTCTGGTACTGTAAGAATTATTCAGCAACAGGAGCAGAAACAGGGCAGACACCTGCACATGCACCGCATTCAACGCAAGTGTCAGCGTCAATAACGTACTTTCCGTCACCTTCAGAGATAGCGTCAACAGGACACTCGCCAGCACAAGCACCGCAACTGATGCAGTCATCGTTAATAATATATGCCATAATAAAGCACCTCCGTAAATTTTTATTATATAATATTGTATCATACTTAAAGAAAAAAATCAATACAATTTTGTTAGTCAATACTCACTGATTCTTTTTTCCGGAAAACATTACCAGTCCAGAAACAGTCCAGAATATCGGAGAAAATGTTATATTACTGCAACCTATGAAGAATATTATAATTCCGCATATGAATAACATAAACGTGCATATGGTATTTTCAGAGGGGGATTTTCTGATTTTTTTACAGACCATCACAAGCACCGAAACAAGCAGTCCTACCAATGCAATCAGCGAGGGAATGCCCCTTGTTGCGGCAGTGTAAAGATATTCGTTGTATACTTTGTCAAAAGTTCCTTTGTTGACGGCAATAATTGAATTTAGGTCAGTGCTTTTGAGGTCAAGTCCGGCGGTTGTGTAAAGCTGAGGATATACAAGCTGGTCTTCGCCCGTGCCTGTAAGAGGGTATTTTCGGATTATATCGGCGGTTTCGCTGTTGAGATGCTTATAAACAGAAATTGTATCCGATATATCAAGTTTTTCTTTGTCATAGATGCCGCTTGACGAAAGTCTCATATAGGAGTCAGCCCACCACAATGTATAACCGTCATACAGCTTGTATGAGGAGATTTCACCGACAGCTCCGGCGCTTACAATGATAACCGACAGTACAGCCGGAAGTATTCCCGACAACAGCGAAACAAGTCTTATTTTTGGGGACTTTTTTATGAGTACGCTTGCAGCCGCAGAAAGTACTGCAAGAATTATTCCGGCGATTCCCATAAGCGAATATGTGAACATCATTACAAACGAAAACAAACAGGCACTTACGATACAGAAAATCCGGCGTTTTTTGCTGTCGGTGAGGACTGCTGTTACAAGTGCCGCCGTCAGTGCAAGGCTCAGTACCATTGCAAGGAATATCGGTGATTGTGCCAGACCGCTTGCGGCGTTAATTTTTATAGTCAGTGAAGCAAAACGGTAATGACTTAATTTTTCGGTAAACACCTGTATAAGTCCGAAAATACTATGCAGTATTCCGGAAGCTATCAGGGAATTTACAATTATTTCAATAGTCTTTTCCTGCCGGACGCACATCGCTGTTATAAAGAAGCTGAAATAGAATATTATAGCAAGAAGTCCCTCGCCACGTCCGGCGAATCCGTAAAAAGCCGTATTTACTGAATAGGAGTTTATGAGTGAAACCACTCCCCATACAATCATTGCCGCAAACAGATATAAAGGAAGATTCTTTTTGCAGTCAATGTATTTTTTGATTATGCCGATTAGTGCAAGTACCATACATACCACACCGGAAACCGCCAGTCCGCCTGACACTATTGAGTATGAAACCTTGTCAGTAAATTCCGGCATAGCCGCAAAGACTGCTGTTGCGAAACAGGCTGCCGACAGTGCGTAAGCCGCAAGCTGAGAATATTTTTCCTCAGTCATATTGAGAATAAAGTTTGATTTTTCCGTTGTATTGAATAATTGTTTTGCCATTTTAAAAGCCTTTCATTATTTTTCTGAAACTGTGATTGTACAGGAATCCTCTGTTATTTCACCGACAGTTATTCTGATACCCGTGTCAACAGACTGTGTACCGTCTTCGGCGTACCACTTGAATCCGGAGATACTTTCATCTATCACATCACCTGTATGATAAAGGTTATCTGTTTCGGTATCGTCTATTATCCGCACAAAACGTCTTCCGGTATCGTTGTTTGTGGCTTCGTTTTCGCCGCTTGCGTACTTCCAGTATTTCCAGCCGATATTGTCAGTTACTGTACCCTCAACGTGCAGAACCCTTACGCCGCTGCCGGTAGATTTCCACCAGTAGTCTTTTTTGAGACGGCTGTTGTTTCCGTCAAGGGTTGTATACTCAACTATCAGAAATTCCGAATAATAGTTGTTTTCAAGTTTTCCGCACGGAATAATAACGCAGTTGCCGTTAGCTTTCTGGGCGTTGGACAGCGTGAAAGTCTGAGTTTTATTTGCGGGGTCATATATTGTAACCTGTTCTTTTTTGAACCAGCCAAGCATAAGTTTGGAGACTGCCGAAAAGTCCGCATTAGTTTCGTCCATCATCTCGTAACCGCCTGAACCGTGCAGACCTTCAAAATCTTTTCCGGCGTTATACAGGTAGTAGTCCGGAAGTCCCATACAATGACCCATTTCGTGCAGATAACTGCTTGTGAAGTTTTTGCAGTCGGTTTTGCTTTCAATCTGAGCGTTGCCGACTATTACGTGACCGACGGACATTCCGTCAACTGTCAGGTCACTGCTTCCGCCGTACTGACCGGCGGCAGGCCACCAGTTTGTGTCGCCGGCTTCTGTGGGAACGGAAATAAGTACAGTATCAATAATATTGTCCTTGTTGCCGTCAAACTGTGTGAAGTCCTCGCTGTCCCTGAAAGCTTCAAGTACTTCGTTTATAATGTTTATGTGGTATATATCGCCCTCGTAAGCTGATTTGTTTTCCTTGGCGGTGTAGCGTAATACTTTTCCGGTAAGCTTCATACTGCCTTTGGACGAACGGTTATAGAATGCCGACATACTTTCAAAGGGATAGTTTTTGTTTTCGGTATCTTCCGCACCGAACGCCGCCTTTTCAATTTCAGCAACGGACGGTTCATATTTATACGGGCAGTCCGGAAAGTCCACATAGAATATAACCATTTTCGCATCGTTCTGGGACGGCATTGAGCCATATAAATCCTTTACAGGTGCTTCTATGAACGGCGGTGCGGTAGTAGTTGTAGTAGTTGTTTCGGACGACGATACAGCGGTTGTTGTTGTATAAGTACCGGAATCAGTGGAAGTTTCTTTATTGTCCGTCCATACATAAACGGGGTCAGCGTACTGATTTATGACGTATCTGCGCATCATAATCAGGTCAAAAATATCCACTCTGCCGTCCTGATTTATGTCAGCCGTCTGGAGATATTCAAGAGAATTATCTTCTTCACTGCCGTTTATGGAGTAGTATTTTCCGTCAATGTGATAGGAGTTTTCAGAAGTTAGTGAAATCTGGTTCAGCATATGTTTTGAAAGCAGGAGCAGGTCAGCAATAGTAACCACTGTATCGTTGTTGAGGTCGCCCATACAGCCTATCTGTTCCCAATCGGCTGTTACAGGAATTGTCACGGCGCACGCCGATATTGAAAGAGCCATAGTCAGCGATGCGAGCTTGTGTATTAAAGATTTCTTTTTCATGAATAACATCTCCTTTTTTTATAGAATGGTTATGAAAAAATGCGGACGGGTTGGGCATACCGTCCGCACTTGCATTATTTGGCGTAGTCAGTAATTCTGCTTTCACGGATAAGATTGATTTTAATCTGACCGGGATAATCCATTTCAGTTTCAATCTGTTGTGCAATCTGTCTTGCAACGATTATCATTTTTTCATCGTTGATGATTTCCGGAACGACCATAATTCTGACTTCCCGTCCTGCCTGAACAGCAAAGCATTTTTCAACCCCGTTGTAGGAAGTGCATATTTCCTCAAGTTTCTGGAGTCTCTTTATGTAGCTTTCATAGTTTTCGCTTCTTGCGGCAGGTCTTGCGGCGGAGATAGCGTCGGCTGCCTGTACTATGCAGGCTATAACTGTTTTAGGTTCAACGTCATTGTGGTGAGCTTCAATAGCGTGGATAACGACAGGACTTTCGTTATATTTTTTACATACATCAACGCCTATCTGAACGTGTGAGCCTTCGATTTCAGCGGTAAGAGCCTTGCCGATATCGTGGAGAAGTCCTGCACGCCTTGCCATATTGGCATCAACGCCGAGTTCAGAAGCGAGTACTCCGCAGAGCTTTGCGACCTCGATTGAGTGGTCAAGGACGTTCTGTCTGTAACTTGTACGGAATTTAAGTCGTCCGATAAGTTTTATAAGTTCGTGGTTTATGCCGTGTACGTTGGTTTCAATAACCGCACGTTCGCCCTCCTGCTTGATTCTGTATTCAACCTCACGCCTTGCCTTGTCGACCATTTCTTCAATGCGTGTCGGGTGGATACGTCCGTCAGCAATCAGCTTTTCGAGGGCTATTCTTGCGACTTCACGGCGTACCTGATCAAAGCACGAAAGAGTGATAGCTTCCGGAGTATCGTCTATTATGAGGTCAACGCCGGTAAGGGTTTCAAGGGTGCGGATATTACGACCCTCACGACCGATAATTCTGCCTTTCATTTCGTCATTCGGCAAAGGCACAACGGAAACGGCGGCTTCAGAAACCTGTTCGGAAGCGACTTTGGCGATTGCGAGGGAAATATAGCTTCTGGCTTTTTCCTGACATTCGTCTTTTACCTGCTGCTCATAAGTGGCAACTTTCACAGCTTTTTCGTGTATAAGGTCATCTTCAAGTTTGGAAATTATATATTCCTTAGCCTGTTCCTTTGTAAATTCGGAAATTTTTTCCAGTACATCCATCTGACTTTTCTTGATAGTTTCAGCTTCTTTGAGTTTTTCGTCAGCGGACTTTATTTTCTGGTTAAGAGTTTCTTCTTTCTTTTCAAGGTTGTCGGTTTTCTTGTCAAGGTTTTCTTCTTTCTGCTGTACACGTTTTTCCTGCCTTGAAAGTTTTTCCTTATCTGCCTTGATTTCCTTTTCCGCTTCGGTGCGGAGTTTGTGAATTTCGTCCTTAGCTTCTACTAATGCACTTTTCTTTTTGTTGTCAGCGTCTTTTTTAGCGTCTTCAACTATGCGTTCAGCTTCTTTTTCAGCCGAACCCATAAGAGATTCAGCCTGTTGTTTACGCTGTTCGATACCAGCGTCAACGCCTTTCTTGTAAGCCTTGCTGTTTACGACAACGCCGGTCACAACAGAACCTATAGCCAGACCGACAATAAAAAGAATAACAGCGATAATCCAATGCATAAGTACATTACCTCCTTCAGAATAAAAAAATTAATAATCTTGTATTATATCTGATTATTACTAAAAGGCGGTAAAATGCCGCATTATTTAATTCATTTGTCAAAATATATTGGTTAAGAGCCTGAACAGATAGTTATTCAGACCCGAAAAACATTACGCAGGGACATATAAATCCATACGTTAAATAACTGGTACAGGTGCGGAAAAGTTTTCTGTATATATGTATAAAAACCGCCGCATCCGGTAATGATTTAAAACAAAGCTGCACATACTGCCCGAAGTAATATTCTGCAAATCAATACAACATAATAATTATATCCTTTTTCGGAGATTCTGTCAAGTATGTTTTTGGGGAATAGGTTATTGCAATTGTGAACAAATTGTAAATATTTTCTCCGGATACTTGACTTTGGATATGAAAAAGATATATACTGTTTTTAGCACTCGGAGAGGGAGAGTGCTAAAATTATTATCGGGAGATGTTTTTTTATGGAAACAAGACAGTTCAAAGCAGAATCCAAAAGACTGCTTGAAATGATGATTCATTCGATTTATACACACAAGGAAATTTTCCTCAGAGAGCTTATCTCCAATGCAAGCGATGCTATAGACAAGCTTTATTTCAAGTCGCTTACGGATGATAAAATCGGTATGAACAGGGACGATTTCGCTATATGGCTTACAGCCGACAAGGATTCACGCACGCTTAAAATCACCGACAATGGCATCGGTATGACAGAGGAAGAACTTGAAAACAATCTGGGTACTATTGCAAACAGCGGTTCGCTTAAATTCAAGAGCGAAAACAAGCTTGACGAGGACAGCCAGATTATAGGACAGTTCGGCGTTGGCTTCTATTCTGCTTTTATGGTTGCAAAGAAAGTCACTGTAATTTCAAAGGCTTACGGCAGTGACAAGGCTTACCAGTGGGAGTCCGAAGGCGTTGACGGTTATACTATTACTGAAGCTGACAAGAAGTCCGTTGGTACTGAAATAATCCTTGAACTTCTTGAAGATACCGAAGACGAAAGTTATTCGGAATTTCTTGAACAGTACAGACTTAAGTCGCTGATAAAGAAGTATTCTGATTATATACGTTTCCCCATAAAGATGGAAGTTACCCACAGCAGACCCGTTGAAATGTCCGACGAGGACAAGGAAGCCGGAAAAGCTCCCGAATATGAGGAATATATAGAAATTGAAACACTCAACAGTATGACGCCTTTATGGAAAAAGAATAAATCCGAACTCAAAGACGAGGATTACAAGCATTTCTATACAGAAAAATTCTATGATTACAGCGAACCGCTTCGTTACGCACACGTAAAGAACGAGGGTAACGCCAATTATAATGCACTGCTCTATATTCCGGCAAAAGCTCCGTATGACTTCTACTCAAAGGAGTATGAAAAAGGCTTGCAGCTTTATTCAAACGGCGTTTTAATAATGGACAAGTGTGCCGATTTGCTGCCGGACTATTTCAGTTTCGTCAAGGGTCTTGTTGATTCCGAAGACCTGTCGCTCAATATTTCCCGTGAGATGCTCCAGCACGACAGACAGCTTAAAGTTATCGCAAAGAGCATTGAAAAGACGATAAGCAGTGAACTTAAAAAGATGCTTAAAAATGACCGTGAAAAATATGAGGAGTTCTGGAAAGCATTCGGTTTACAGCTTAAATACGGAATTTACAGTGACTATGGTATGAATAAGGAAAAGTTACAGGATTTGTTGATGTTCACATCATCAAAGGAAAAGAAGCTTGTAACCCTTGACGAATACGTTACCGGAATGAGTGAAGAACAGAAGTTCATTTACTATGCAACAGGCGACAGCGTTGAGAGAATAGAACAGCTTCCGCAGACTGAACTTGTAAAGGATAACGGCTTTGAAATATTGTATCTTACTGACAATATAGATGAATTTTCTGTAAAGACCCTTATGAAGTACAAGGACAAGGAATTTAAGTCTGTATCAGCTGACGATTTAGGACTTGAAAACACCCAGAAACAGGAAGAAATCAAGGCAAAGGAAGAAGAAAACGCTGACCTTTTAAAGGAGCTTGCAGAAGCACTTGACGGCAAGGTATCTAAAGTCATTCTGTCACAGAGACTTAAATCGCACCCTGTATGCCTTACAAGTGAAGGCGAAATTTCCCTTGAAATGGAAAAAGTCCTCAACTCAATGCCCACTGACCAGAAAGTAAAGGCACAAAGAGTACTTGAAATAAATCCGGAGCATGAGATTTTCGGAAAACTTCAGTCAATGAGTACTTCCGATAAGGAAAAGCTCGGTAAATATGCTAAACTTCTCTATAGTCAGGCACTTCTCATAGAGGGTATGGAAATCGAAAACCCTGTAGAGTTTTCCAACCTCATCTGCGAACTTATGTAATATTATACTTCCGCTGTACACACTGTACGGCGGATTTTTTTTGTTGACATAAAAACAAAACTATATTATAATAAGAACATCATATTATGAAAGGGAAGTTTTTTATGATTAATTTAAAGAAAATTTTATCATGTGCAATTATGGTTTTATGTATTGTAAGTCTTTTTTCGTGCGGAGACTCTAAAAATTCCGGCGACTGCGGTATAGCAGGTGGCGATAACGTTAAGTGGAAACTTGACGAAAACGGAATACTTACAATAAGCGGTAAAGGCGAAATGGCATCTTATCTTGGGTATCATGCAGAATGGGCTTCTAAATCTAAAAAAGATACTATTAAAAAAGTAGTTATTGAAGACGGCGTGACAAATATAGGACATGATGCATTTTATGAATGTTCCAATATAACGGAAATTGATATACCTGACAGCGTAACAGAGATAGGAATGTATGCTTTTTATGGTTGTTCGTCGTTGTCGGAAGTAACTATACCTGACAATATCACAACAATTGAAACATATACATTTGGAAATTGTGAAAATCTTCAGGAAATAGTTATACCTGACAGTGTACAGACTATAGAGAGGTGTGCTTTTTTATTATGTAAAAGTCTGACGGAAATTAATATCCCTGACAGCGTGGAAATTATCAGTGAAAGTGCGTTTGCAGGTTGTGAAAATCTGAAAAAAGTTACTATTCCTGAAACTCTTAAAGAAATTGAAAAAGATGCGTTTGGAAATACGGAATTTTTAAATCAGTATGCACGGAAAAATCAGCCACTTATCATAAATAATATCGTCGTGGACGGTTCAGGCTGTACCGGTGATGTGGTTATTCCGGATGGCGTAACGGAAATAGGAAAAGAGGCTTTTGCCCTTACTGAATACTATGATTATGATTCAATAACTTCTGTAGTATTGCCGGACAGCATACGCACCATAAGGGCAGGTGCTTTTGCGTACTGCAAGGATTTAGAGGAAATAAACTTCCCTGAGGGACTGAAAGTCATTGAAGGTGGTGCTTTTGCCGGCTGTGGCAATATGCCGTTTATAGTCTTTCTTCCGGAAAGCCTTGAGGAAATACATTCTATTGGACATGATGTAACAAGTCTGGTAGTCCTTAACCCTGAACTTGATATTTCATTTTTCCATGTAAACAAGGCAGAATGGGCTAAAATATACTGTCCGCGTGGTTCTAAGGCACAAGAATACGCCGAAGAAATGGGCTATGAATGTATATTACTGGAAGAAATGCAAGATGTGAACGAATTTCTTATAAGCAATCTATACAACTTTGAATATTAACACACGAAATGCAAAAAGTGAGGTATATTATGAGAATTTTAAAAAATATTCTGTTATGTGCATTTATAGCTTTATGCGTTTTAAGCCTTGTTTCGTGTACACACTCCGGCTACTGCGGTGCTAAGGGAAATAAACATAATGTCAAATGGAAGCTTGACGGCGAGGGAACACTTACAATAAGCGGTACAGGTGAAATGGCATCTTATAGCGATGTTCTTGGTAATCCTGCTCCATGGGGTTCTTCTGAAGCCAGCAAAAAGACTATTAAAAAAGTGGTTATTGAAGACGGCGTGACCAATATAAGCGAGCAGGCATTTCGTTGGTGTTCAAATATAACGGAAGTTGTTATCCCTGATAGCGTAACAGATATAGGGGGAGGGGCGTTTTGTTTCTGTAGTTCATTGATAAAAGTCAATATACCTGAAAATGTGACAATTCTTCATATGGGAACGTTTAGTGGTTGTACGAATCTTACAGAAATAGTAATACCTGACAGCGTACAGACTGTTGAAACACTTGCTTTTGATGGCTGTACAAACCTTAAAAATGTGACTATTCCGGAAAATTTAACTGATTTCGGTGGTAATCCTTTTAAAGATACTGCACTGTCAGATAAAAAAATGAAACAAAATGAGCTTTTAATTATAAATAATATTTTAATTGACGGCTCGAAATGTATCGGAGATATAGTCATTCCGGACGGCGTGACAAAAATCGGTGACAGTGCATTTGACAGGGTTGTTGACGATAATGAAGGTTTGATTTCAGTAACACTTCCTGACAGCGTTGAGACTATCGGCAAATGTGCATTTTCACGTTGTCCGAATCTGGAAAGAATAAATATTCCTGAAAATCTTAAAACTATCGACGATTATGCATTTTTTCAGTGTAAAAAACTGAAAGATAAACTTATATTGCCTGAAAGCGTTGAATATATCGGAAAGAATGTGTTTAAATGTTCGGATGCGATATGGGTTAGTCCTATTTCCTTACCTTGATTAAGAACTTATTGAATAATATTAAAGGGACGGTTTAAACCGTCCCTTATTTTGTTATCTTATTTTTGCGCCAACCGGAATATCGTCATCAACGAAAATTACACGACAGCCGCCGTCAGCAAGGTCAGCCGCACAAATCATTCCATTGCTTTCAACGCCGCAAAGTTTTGAAGGCTTGAGATTTGCAATAAGCTGTATTTTTCTGCCGATTAAGTCCTCCGGCTTGTAGTATTGTGCGATTCCGGAAACAACCTGTCTGCCGCCCATACCATCATCAAGCTGTAAACAGAGAAGTTTCTTTGATTTTTTAACTTTTTCGCACGAAACAACTTTAGCTACACGGATTTCAACTTTCATAAAGTCTTCAATTGGAATTTCCGGAGCAAGTTCAATTTTTTCGGCGGGCTTTTCGCTTTCAGAAAGATTTGATTTAGCTTTTTCCATATTTTCCGTGATAATGTTGTTGAGTTCCTCAATTTCCTTTTCAACGTCAATTCTCGGGAAAAGTATATCGCCCTTGTGGACGGTCACGTTAACCGGAAGTACTCCAAATACTGAAAGTTTTTCGTAAGTCACGTTTTCGGGTACTGCGCCAATCTGTTTCCAGACTTCGGGCATTGTGGACGGCATAAATGGTGAAAGCAGTCCGGAAATTATTCTGATAGCTTCGAGCAGGTTGTAAAGCACTGTGGCAAGTCTTGCCTTGTTTTCCTCACTCTTGCCGAGTTTCCAAGGCTCTGTTTCATCAATGTACTTGTTTGCACGGTCAACAGTCCTGAAAATAGTTTCAAGGGCATTTTTTATTCTTGTTTCGGACATAGCCGCATCAACGTCAGCAACAGTCTGAATAACTGTATTCTTAAATTCTGTATCAAGTTCAGTTTCTTCACGTTCTTCCGGAAGCGTACTGCCGAAATACTTGTCAGCCATTGCGACAGTACGTGAAACAAGATTTCCGATACCGTTGGCAAGGTCGGAATTTATACGGTTAATCATAATTTCATTGGAGAATGAGCTGTCAGCCCCCAAAGCCATTTCCCTTAAAATATGGTATCTGATTGCGTCACAACCATAATGTTCTCCCAATACGAACGGGTCAACAACGTTGCCAAGAGATTTTGACATTTTTTCACCGTTGAAAGTTATCCAGCCGTGTACAGCAAGATGCTTTGGCAACGGCAGGTCAAGAGCCATGAGCATTGCAGGCCAGATTATGGCGTGGAATCTCATAATATCCTTTGCGACCATGTGAACGTCAGCAGGCCAGTATTTTGAAAACTCGTCAGGTCTGGAGTTCTGATAGCCGAGTGCGGAAATATAGTTGGAAAGTGCGTCAATCCATACATAGACAACGTGCTTGTCGTCAAACGTTACCGGAATGCCCCATTTGAAAGTTGTTCTTGAAACGCACAAATCCTCAAGTCCGGGTTTTATGAAATTGTTTACGAGTTCAGCGGCACGGGTCTTTGGCTGGAGGTAGTCTGTTTCAGTAAGAAGTTTTTCGATTCTGTCGGCAAATGGTGACATTTTAAAGAAATATGCTTCTTCTTTTGCGAAAGTTACTTCACGGTGGCACTCCGGACAACAGCCGTTTTCGTCAAGCTGGGAGTCTGTCCAGAAACTCTCACACGGAGTACAGTATTTTCCGGAGTACTCGCCCTTGTAAATATAGCCCTTGTCGTAAAGTTCCCTGAAAATCTTCTGTACGGTTTCGATGTGGTAATCGTCAGTTGTTCTTATAAACTGGTCATAATCAATGTTCATGTACTTCCAGAGCCTTTTGAAAGTGCCTACAATTTCGTCAACATACTCTTTCGGAGTAACGCCCTTTTCGGCGGCTTTCTGCTCGATTTTAAGACCGTGTTCGTCCGTTCCGGTCAGAAACTTCACATCATAGCCCTGCATACGCTTATAACGTGCTATGGAGTCACACGCAACCGTCGTATAACAGTGACCGATATGCGGATTTCCGGACGGATAGTATATCGGTGTTGTAATGTAAAAAGGTTTTTTTGACATTATAAATCGCTCCGTTCTTTATAGTATTTGCAGTTATGCAATTTTATTATACTACATTTCCGGACGTTTGTCACGCATTTTGTAAATAATATGTTGCAGAAATGCTTTTCACAAAATTTTCACTGAAATTTTATCAAATTTTCACTAAATTTTCGCTTTTTTTGTACAATTGTTCTATTATGATTTCAAGGAGGAAAATTTTATGAAAAAC
>CAMWRL010000026.1 GCA_947176685.1 uncultured Ruminococcus sp.
TTTAATGATACGGCGACCACCGTGATCTACACCTATTAAGTCGTCGGCAGCGTCTTATGTGTATAAGAGACAGTACATATATACTCACTCCGGACGGCAAAAAGAAAAAAGTCGGCAGGGGGTAACGTTATGAATAATGCTGATTTTTTTGACCTTGCTGTAAGAGCGTCCGAAAAATCATATGCGCCGTACAGCAATTTCAAAGTAGGGGCTGTGCTTCTTACGGAAGACGGACAGATTTTCACGGGCTACAATATCGAAAACGCTTCATATTCGCTTACTGTATGTGCGGAACGGACGGCAATTTTCAAAGCTGTATCTTCCGGATTCAGAAATTTCAAGGCTATTGCAATCGCAGGAAGTGCTGACGGGGATTTTTCAAAGCCCTGTCCTCCTTGTGGAGCTTGTCTGCAAGTTATGGCGGAGTTCTGCAATGATGATTTTATGATTGTGCTTGCGGACGGAGTTTATCAACTGTCGGATTTTCTGCCTAAGAGGTTTAAACTATGAAAAAAATAAACGCTGTCTACAATGACGAAACAATACGTGTATATCAGGCATTCAACGAAAGAATAGCTTGTGAAGCCGTGACTCTGGGGACTTTCGGACAGTCTTTCAGCCGTGGACGTATGACATGGATTAAACCGTCATTTTTATGGATGATGTACCGTTCCGGCTGGGCTGAAAAGGAAAATCAGGAACATATACTTGCGATTGACATTAAGCGTGAGGGTTTTGACGAAATAGTAAGAAATGCTGTTATGTCGTCATACAGCGAAAAACTGGGCGTTACCCGTGAGGAATGGAAAAAACAGATAGCTGTTTCAGAAGTACGCTGTCAGTTTGACCCCGACAGGGATATTTATGGAAATCCTCTGCCGGTAAGAGCTATACAGCTGGGACTGCGTGGCAGTATGGTTGAAAAATATATAAATAACTGGATAGTTCAGATAACAGATATTACAGAAGATGTAAGATACTTGAAGTCTCTGAGGGATAACGGCGGACTTACTCCGGACAGGCTGCCGCAGGAAAAAGAATATACAGGAGGATTTGAATGTTAAAAGAAAAAATTGAAAGACATCTGCTTGAAGTTCAGAAACCGTCACGTTATATCGGCGGTGAAGTCGGAAGCATAATAAAGGATAAGTCAAAAATAGATGTACGATTTGCATTCTGTTTTCCGGACACCTACGACATAGGAATGTCCCATTTAGGTATGAAGATACTTTACTCACTCACAAATGAATGTGAGAATTACTGGTGTGAAAGGTGCTTTGCGCCGTCTGAGGACTTTGAGAAGATTATGCGTGAAAATGACATTCCGCTGTACGCTCTCGAAAGCCTTGACCCGATTAAGGATTTTGATTTCATAGGCTTTACAATGCAGTACGAACTGTCATATACAAACGTTCTGAATATGCTTGACCTTGCCGGAATACCCATATATGCCCGTGACCGTACAAACGAACTTACGCAGATAGTAGTTGCCGGCGGTCCCTGCGTGTGCAATCCCGAACCGCTTGCTGATTTCTTTGATTTGTTCATTATGGGAGAGGGCGAGGAAGTAAACCTTGAACTTATGGACTTGTACACCGAAATGAAAAAGCAGGGAGCGTCAAGAAAAGAGTTTTTGCAGAGGGCTTGTCAGATTGAGGGTATATATGTTCCGGAGTTTTACAGATTCAGCTATAAGCCTGATGGTACTGTTGAAAAAGTCGAGAATACCAACAACGCTCCGGCAGTCGTAAAAAAGCGTATTATAAAGGATTTCGACAAGGTGTACTATCCGGACGATTTTGTTGTGCCTTTTACCGAAATAGTCCACGACCGTGTATCAGTGGAAGTTTTGAGAGGCTGTCTGCGTGGCTGTCGGTTCTGTCAGGCGGGATTCATATACAGACCGTTCCGTGAAAAGAAGTCTGGCACTATAATTGACGAAACTAAAGCTTTATGCGAAAATACAGGTTATGACGAAGTTTCGCTTGCATCACTGAGTACCAGCGACCATTCGGAAATATCCCCGATACTTTCTGAACTTATAGAATACACATCCGAAGAAAAAATAACACTGTCCCTGCCGTCTCTGAGAGTTGACAACTTTTCGGAAGAACTGCTTGAAAAAATAAAGAGAGTCAGAAAGTCCGGACTTACTTTTGCACCGGAGGGCGGCACACAGCGATTGCGTGACGTTATAAACAAAAACGTAAGTGACGATGAAATTATGAACACTTGCCGGATAGCGTTTGAGGGCGGATACTCGTCAGTAAAACTGTATTTTATGATGGGACTCCCTACAGAAACAGATGAAGATATTGTCGGTATCGCTGAACTTGCACAACGTATTATTGACCTTTTCTACAGTCTTGAAAACCGTCCTAAAGGCAGAGGAGTACAGATTTCAATAAGTTGTGCGACTTTTGTCCCGAAACCTTTTACGCCGTTTCAGTTCGAGCCGCAGGACACAAGGGAAATGATTGAACATAAACAGAAACTTTTGCTTGACAGCGTTAATAAAAAACGTGTAAAGGTAAGTTATCACGATGCAGATGTAAGTATTCTGGAAGCTGTCCTTGCAAAAGGTGACAGAAGACTTTGTGATGTGATATATACGGCTTGGAAAAAAGGCTGTAAGTTTGACAGCTGGGGAGAGCATTTCCGTTTTGACAAGTGGGTGGAGGCTTTTGAGGAGTGCGGCATTGACCCGTCATTCTACGCAAACAGACGCATTGAATATGATGAGATTCTCCCGTGGGAACATCTTGATTATTATGTGTCAAAGGAATTTTTCGTCCGTGAAAACAAGACCGCTCACGAATCTGTCACAACACCACACTGTCGTTTGAAATGCTCCGGCTGCGGCGTAAACAGGAAGATTGGAGGGAAATGTTTTGATTAAACTGAGAGCCGTTTTTGAAAAGAAAGACCGTGCAAAATATATTTCGCACCTTGACCTCAACCGCTGTATGCTCCGGACTTTCAGGCGTTCCGGACTGCCCATATGGTATACGGAGGGTTTTCATTCGCATCCGTATTTTTCATTTGCACTTGCCCTGTCGTTGGGGTATGAAAGCAACTGCGAAATACTTGATTTCAATCTCAATGAGGAAATACCCTTTGACGAAGTCCGTGACCGTCTCAATGCTGTAATGCCTTATGGTATGAGGATTATTTCTGTAGGCGAGCCGAAACTCAAAATCACGAAAATCGCAAAGGCTGAATACAGTTTTTCTTTGAAGTCCGATAATATAGACGGTCTGGTGAATGATGTGGAAAGACTTCTGCAAAGCGAAAGCATTTTAGTTGAAAAGAAAACAAAAAAAGGTATACAGCAGGTTGATATAAAGCCATTTATTGAAATAACGTCCGTCAGTCTTTGGGATGGAAAGTACAATATGTCAATGAGACTTCCGGCAGGTACTCAGGTGAATTATAATCCCGCACTTTTCTTTGAAGCCCTCAGAAATTCGTCCGGAATACCCTTTGAAACCGCTGAAATCAGGCGTACAGGAATTTTTTCCGAAAATAATGAAATTTTTTTGTGAAAAACTCTTGCTTTTTTTTTCAAAGTGTGTTATTATATAAAGGCATTTGAAATCCGTCCGCATTTTTTGCTGACGGGAGTTAATGCCGTAAGACATTAAACCGGACAGTCCGCTGTTGTCCATAACAAGAATGTCCGCAAATTTTAGGAGGAAATTAAAATGGATGCACTCAAGTTAATCAGCAACTCAAGCATGAAGGAAAACGTTCCTGAATTTAATGTAGGTGATACTGTTAAAGTTCACGTACAGATTAAGGAAGGCGAAAAAAGCCGTATTCAGGTCTTTGAAGGCACTGTTATCGCCAAGAAACACGGCGGTATCAGCGAAACTTTCACCGTAAGACGTGTTTCCCACGGCTGTGGTATCGAAAGAGTTTTCCCCGTTCACTCACCTGCCGTTGACAAGGTTGAGGTTATCAGACACGGTAAGGTTCGCCGTGCTAAGCTCTACTATCTCCGTGACAGAGTTGGTAAGGCTGCCAAGGTTAAGGAACAGATTCGCTGAAATGGCTGATGATTGGGTTCAGGCAGTTCATTCTGCCTGCCCTGTCTATCTCCGTAAGGGACTGCAAGTCCCTTTTTTGCTAATATTATGTTGTGAGGTGTCACTATGGAAGAAAATGTAGAAGTCAATACCAGTCAGGAAAACAAGTCCGGCAACAAGTTCCTCAGTGATGTAATCGAAATCGTTGAATCCACATTGATAACGGTATTTGTTATTATAATGATTTTCACATATATTCTGCACCCCGTAAACGTTGTGGGTACTTCAATGACCAACACGCTTCAGGACGGCGACAGGATTTTTATGACTACTGTATACGGCAGTCTGTCATATGGTGATATAGTTGTTATCAATAATGATATGGCGTATCTTCTGGACAGTGACAACGGAATTATTGAGAAAAATATTGACGGTTCAAGTCTCAAGGAATGCATTATAAAGCGTGTTATTGCTACAGGCGGACAGACTATCAAGCTTGTACCATACAGCGGCGATGTCGTTGTGGACGACAAGGTACTTGATGAACCATATATAAAGGAAAAACTTAAAAACGGCGGTGTGTTTGATTACCCGATAACAGTGCCGGAAGGTTATTATTTCGTTATGGGTGACAACAGAAACGGTTCGTCTGACAGCCGTAACCCCGATATCGGTCTTATAAAGAAAGACCAGATTTACGGAAAAGCCATAATAAGATATGCACCGTTGAGCGACTTCAAATATCTCGGCGATTCATACAAGCATAACAGCAATGAAGAACAATAAATTTTTTGGCATACTGTGCCGTGAAATTGTCGCATTCATTGAAATGATTATTATAACGCTTTTTATGATGACGATGATTTTTACATATGTACTACGGGTTGCAACTGTCAACGGCGATTCAATGAAAAATACCCTTATTTCCGGAGACAGACTTATAACAACAGCTTTCTGTAATTCGCCTAAGCAGGGGGATATTGTAATTATTTATGCTGCGGACGCTGTTACCCTGAATGATGACGGCAGTCTTGATGTCAGAAAAGGTCTTCGCAAAACTCTTGTCAAAAGAGTTATTGCGGTTGAGGGACAGACTGTCGGTATAGATTTTGAACGTGGTGCAGTTTACGTTGACGGAAAAATGCTCGACGAAAGCTATATTACGGGTCTTACACATATGGACGAGGGAGCTTTTACCGGACAGTACCCCGTTGAAGTTCCCGAAGGATACGTTTTTGTTATGGGCGACAACAGGCAGGTTTCAAAGGACAGCCGTTCCAGTGAACTGGGCTTTGTAGCCGTTGAAAATATAATCGGAAAGGTTCTGTTGCGCATATCACCGCTGGAAACTTTCGGTTTTATCAGATAATTCAGGGGGTGTTTTATTGGACAATATTGATATGAAAAATATACAGTGGTTTCCGGGACATATGGCTAAAACCCGCAGAGCTATCACCGCAAACCTGAAACTTGTCGATGCGGTTGTGGAAATAGTTGATGCAAGAGCGCCGTTAAGCAGCCGCAACCCCAAAATGGACAGGCTGACAGCCGGAAAACCTCGTATTATACTTTTAAATAAGTGTGACCTTGCTGACGAAAAAGCTACTCAGAAATGGATAAGTTATTTCGATAATATAGGAGTTACTGCATTGGCGGTTGACTGCAAGTCCGGAAAAGGTCTGAAACAGTTCATTCCGGCGGTGAAAAGCAGAACACTTAAAGAACTTATGGAAAAACGCCGTAAAAACGGAATGTCCGGCGCACCGGTAAGACTTATGATAGTCGGAATCCCGAATGTCGGCAAGTCCTCACTGATAAACCGCCTTGCCGGCGCAAAGCGTGCAAAAGTTGAGGACAGACCCGGAGTTACACGTATAAAGCAGTGGGTAAAACTTGAAAACAATGTTGAACTTCTTGATATGCCGGGAGTTTTATGGCCTAAATTTGAAGACCAGACCGTTGCAGTAAAGCTTGCGTTTACCGGAGCTGTCAGTGATGACATTCTTGATATTGAAACGCTTGCTATGAAACTGCTTGTTTTCCTGAAAGAAAATTATCCTCAGTCGCTTACAGAACGCTATAAAATAGAGTATTCGGACGGCGAAACGGGTCTTGACCTGCTTGAAAAGGTCGGCAGAAAACGTGGTATGATAATTTCAGGCGGAGAAGTCAACACCGAAAGAACCGCTATAACTGTTATAGACGAGTTCCGCAGTGCAAAACTCGGACGGATTACTTTAGAATTGCCAGAGGTTAAATGACATGAAAAAAGAAACAAGAAAAAAACTTGAAAATATGGCTGAAAAATACGCCAGATACGGCGTTACTCTCAAAGACTGCATAAACCTTTACAATATGAGCCTTCCGCTTGGACAAAGCGAAGAATCAATTATTATCGGCTTACGTCTTGCAATGGCAAAACAGTTCGGGGAACATGAATATTTTACAAGTGAAGACGTTTCAGTTGTTACCGGTGAGAGCGTGGAGCAGATTAATAAGCGCATAGATGACAACAAGGAAGAACTTATGAATAATGGTTCTGTTGTTGAAGTATCAAGTCCGCTTCCGGGATTATTCGACAAGTAAATGAGGTCTTTATTATGTCCAGAATAATTCTTCATAAGGAACTTTTTGAATATGACAGCAATTTAAGAAAAGATTTTCCGGTTGTGTGCGGAGTTGACGAGGCAGGCAGAGGACCTCTTGCCGGAGACGTTTACGCCGCCGCCGTTGTACTGAACGACAGTATACTTATAGATTACCTCAACGACAGCAAGAAGCTTTCAGAAAGTCGCCGTGAAAAGCTTTACGATGAAATTATTGAAAAAGCTGACGCTTACTGTATTGCAACGGCTTCCGTTGCGGAAATCGATAGTCTTAATATACTACAGGCAACTATGCTTGCTATGAAAAGAGCTGTTGCAGGTCTGGGCGTAAAACCCGACCTTGCTCTTATTGACGGCAACAGAACTCCGCAGCTTGACTGTGAAAGCCGTTTCGTTATCAAGGGTGACGCAAATTCTGCGTCAATTGCTGCGGCTTCGGTACTTGCCAAAGTCTCCCGTGACCGCTATATGAAACAGCTTGCGGTGAAATATCCGCAATATGGCTTTGATAAACACAGCGGTTATCCGACAAAACTGCATTATGAGATGATTGAACAACATGGCATATCAGAAGTACACAGAAAGAGTTTTAAATTGAAAAAATGACCAGATATGAAACAGGCAGAATCGGTGAAGACGCTGTATGTGTATATCTTGAAAATCTGGGCTATGAAATTATTGTCCGGAATTACAGGATAAAAGGCGGAGAAATCGACATAATCGCACGGAATGACGAATATACAGCATTTGTTGAGGTGAAGTCCAGAAAACCGAACGCTCTTGTTTCGGGACTGGAAGCCGTCAACAAACGCAAACAGGCTCTTATTATTAAAACTGCTGCTGATTTTTGCTGCAAGAATCCCGACACGTTGCAGCCACGCTTTGATATTGCGGAAGTCACTGTTGACAACGGAAAGATTCTCAGCATTGATTATATTTTTAATGCCTATGATACTACAGGCTACAATTTCATTTTCTGAAAGGTGATAATATGTTTTACAACAGCACAAGAAACAGCACCGTAAAAGTCAACAGTGCTGAAGCTATTACTCAGGGTATTTCTGCGGACGGCGGTCTGTTCGTTCCGGAAAGCATCCCCGCACTCTCGCTTGACGAGATAAAAGCCATCGGCAATATGAATTATGCTGACAAGGCGGCATTTGTTTTTTCAAAGTATCTGACGGACTTTACAGATGCCGAAATACATTATTGTACTGACAACGCTTACAGTACAAAGAACTTTGAAACTGAAAGCATTGCCGAAATTGCTCACCTTTTTGACGGCACTTATATGCTTGAACTTTGGCATGGTCCTACATGTGCGTTCAAGGACATGGCACTTCAGATACTGCCATATTTCCTGACAACCTCCGCTAAGAAAATCAACCTCGACAAAAAAATCGTTATTCTGGTTGCGACTTCCGGCGATACAGGAAAAGCCGCTTTAGAAGGTTTCAGGGACGTTGAGGGTACGTCTATACTCGTATTCTATCCGGAAGACGGTGTAAGTCCTATGCAGAAACGTCAGATGAAAACGCAGGAAGGCTCAAACGTTGGAGTATGTGCTTTAAAAGGTAACTTTGATGACTGTCAGAACGGTGTAAAGGCTATTTTCACGGACAGCGATGTTAAGGCAAAACTTGATGAAAACGGTATGATGTTTTCAAGTGCCAACTCTATCAACTGGGGCAGACTTGTACCGCAGATTGTTTATTATATTTCGTCCTATGCTGAACTTGTCAAGGACGGCGCAATTGAAGCAGGCGACAAGATAAATATTGTCGTTCCTACCGGAAACTTCGGCAATATCCTTGCGGCTTACTACGCCAAACATATGGGTGTGCCGGTAAACAAACTTATCTGCGCTTCAAATATCAACAACGTTCTCACGGACTTCATAAATACAGGCGTTTATGACAGAAACAGACAGTTTTATGCTACTGTTTCCCCGTCAATGGATATTCTTATTTCCAGTAACCTTGAAAGACTGTTGTATCTTCTCACGGACAGGAATGATACACTTATAAAAGAATGGTTCGGTAAGCTTGCGGCTGACGGCAGATACGAAGTTACCGACGAAATCAAGGCTAAACTCAAAGAGGAATTTTGTGCAGGCTGCTGCGATGACGAACAGACAAAACAGACTATTCATGAAATCTATGAGAAGTATTCATATACCTGCGACACTCATACGGCTGTTGCGGTAAAAGTCTATGAGGACTACAAGAAAATTACCGGAGATACTACAAAGACAGTCATTGCTTCAACCGCAAGCCCGTATAAATTCAGTGCGGCAGTACTTGAAGCTGTACAGAATGGCAAATCCGACCTTGATGAGTACGCTATGATTGACAAACTGGCTGAACTTTCCAATATGCCTGTACCGTCTGCGCTTGCTGACCTCAGAAACAAACCCGAAAGATTCAGCGATACTATAGTTAAGGAAGACCAGAAAAAATATGTTCTGGAAACTCTCGGCATCTGATGAGCCTGTATGTTATAGCTGATTTGCACCTTTGTCAGGCGAATCCCGAAAAGACAATGAGTGTTTTCAGCGGCTGGAAAAATTATCAGGAGCTTATCAGAAAAAACTGGCTTGACCTTGTAAAGTCCGATGATACTGTTGTGATTGCCGGAGATATTTCGTGGGGAATGTCCCTACAGGAATCGGCGGCAGACTTTCACTTTATCGAAAACCTTACGGGTCAGAAAATCATTATCAAAGGCAACCACGATTACTGGTGGTCTACCAAAAAGAAAATGGAAGATTTCCTTACGGCGGAGGGGTGCGGAAGTATTAACATTCTGCATAACAACCACTTCCGCTACGGAAACTATGGAATATGCGGTACAAGAGGCTGGGTCAGCATAAAGGGCGAAACTCAGGACGAAAAGGTTCTTAAACGTGAAGTACAGCGGCTTGAGACTTCAATAAAGTCCGCACTGTCCGAAAATCTTCAGCCTGTTGTATTTATGCATTATCCGCCCATTTTCGCTTCAAATTTCAACTATGACATACTTGACGTCCTTTACCGCTACAACATCAAAGACTGTTACTACGGACATATTCACGGACGTTCAGCACACGAACTCAGCATTAAAAATACTTATGACGGAATTGATTTTCATTTGATTTCAGGTGATTATTTACAGTTTATTCCGGAAAAAGTACTGTAATTTGTGCGTTTCGCAGAACTGTCCGGAAATAGTAGAAAAATTTTAGTGTTTGTGGTATAATATACCAAGTATGTTATATAAATAATGGAGGATTGACAAATTATGAGTTTAAAATCATCAACAAAAACAGATGTGAACACAACCGAACTGGTTATCAGCATTGACGCTGAAAAATTTGAAAACGCTGTTGAAAGAGAATATCAGCGTCAGAAGAAGAACATTCAGATTAAGGGCTTCAGAAAGGGTCACGTTTCACGTAAAATGGCTGAAAAGACTTTCGGCGAGGGTGCTTTCTATGAGGGTGCTATCAACTCCCTTATCGGTACTGAAATCGATTCCGCTGTAACAGGTCTTCAGCTTTCACTGGTGGACAGACCGTCCGTTGAAGTTACTTCTATTGACAAGGAAAATGGCGTTGAACTCAAGGCTGTATGCATCACAAAGCCCGATATTGAAATTTCCGGTTACAAGGGTATGACAGCTTCAAAGACTGTAAAGGAAATTACAGATGCTGATATTGACAAGCAGATTGAAATGATAAGAAAAAAGAATGCACGTATCGTTTCAGTTGATGACAGACCCGCTCAGATGGGGGACGAAGTTACTATCGACTTTGAAGGCTTCTTCGGTGACGAGGCTTTTGAGGGCGGTAAGGGCGAAGACCATCCGCTTGTACTCGGAAGCGGTCAGTTTATCCCCGGCTTTGAAGACCAGATTGCAGGTCACAGCATCGGCGAGGATTTTGATGTAAATGTTACTTTCCCCGAAGACTACCAGATGGAAGAATATGCAGGAAAAGACGCTGTATTCAAGACAAAAATCAAGGCTATCAGTTATGAGGAACTTCCCGAAATCAATGATGACCTTGTAAAGGACGCTACCGAATTTGATACAGTTGACGAATACAGAGCAGACATCAGGACAAAGCTTGAAGACGCCGCCAAGTCTCAGGCAGATTCAGAGTTTGAAAGCGAACTGATGAACACTCTTATTGAAAAGGTGGATTCTCCTATTCCTGAATGCATGTTTGAACAGAGAATTGATATGATTGTACGTACATTTGAACAGCAGCTTTCTCAGCAGGGTATGGATATAAAGCTTTATTTCCAGTACACCGGCATGAATATGGACGACTTCAGAGAATCTTACAGAGAAAGAGCTGTCAATGAAGTAAAACTCCGTCTTGCTCTTGAAAAGATTGCTGAAATTGAAAACTTTGAAATCTCAGAAGAAGAAATCAATGACGGTCTTAAGGACATCGCAGTAGCTAACGGCGTTGATGTTGAAACTATCAAGAGATTCATTCCGTTTGAAGATTATCTTATGGATTTGAGAGTACAGAAAGCAGTTGAACTCATCAAGGAAACTGCCGTTGAGGGTACAACTGAAGAAAGTGCTGAATAACCGGAGCTTTTAAACGGAAAATATAAATATAAATGCTGTTCTGTCAGACGGCAGAACAGCAGCGTTTTTATAGAAAGGGCGATGAATAATGAGTAGTTTGGTACCTTATGTCGTTGAACAGACAAGCCGTGGCGAAAGGTCTTATGACATCTTTTCCCGACTTCTCAATGACAGAATTATTATGCTTTCAGACCAGGTAAATGACGCTACAGCGAGTCTTGTGGTGGCACAGCTTCTTTACCTCGAAAGTCAGGACAGCGAAAAGGATATTTCGCTTTATATCAACAGTCCGGGCGGTTCAATCACTGCCGGAATGGCAATCTATGATACTATGAATTACATCAAGTGCGATGTTTCAACTATCTGTATTGGTATGGCAGCTTCAATGGGCGCATTTCTGCTTTCCTCGGGCGCAAAGGGCAAGAGACTTTCTTTGCCTAACAGCGAAATTATGATTCATCAGCCCCTTATCTCCGGCGGGCTTTCCGGACAGTGTACGGATATAAAAATCCATTCCGACCATCTCATAAGAACACGTCAGAAAATGAACGAGATTCTTGCTGCAAATACGGGCAAGCCTATTGAACAGATTCAGATTGATACCGAACGTGACAACTATATGTACGCTCAGGAAGCTTTGGAATACGGTCTTATTGATAAGGTTATTGAAAAAAGGTAGGTTGCATAAATGGCTGAAACTTTTAAATCATGCAGTTTCTGCGGTAAGGGCGAAAACAGAGTACAGAGTATGTTTTCGGCAGGGTTTTCCAATATATGCGATGAGTGTGTATGCTACTGCTATGAAATGCTGTACGGTTCGGGAATCGCAAAGGCTGGAAAAAAAGCCGCAGAATCAGAAAACAACTCCGAATCCAAAGAAATCAGACTTATGAAACCTGTTGAAATAAAAAGGTTTCTTGATGAGTATGTAATCGGGCAGGACGATGCGAAAATTTCACTTGCCGTTGCGGTTTATAACCATTATAAACGTATTATGAGTCAGTCCGGAAAAGACGAGGACCAGAAAGACGATATTGAACTCCAGAAAAGCAATGTTCTGCTTTTAGGTCCTACGGGTGTCGGAAAGACTTTTCTTGCACAGACCCTTGCGAAAATGCTTAACGTGCCGTTTGCGATTGCGGACGCTACTACAATTACCGAAGCCGGATATGTCGGTGATGACGTTGAAAACGTTCTTCTCAGGCTTATTCAGGCTGCGGACTATGACGTAAAAGCCGCTGAAAAAGGTATTATTTATATTGACGAAATCGATAAAATCGCCCGTAAATCTGAAAACACCTCCCTTACACGAGACGTAAGCGGTGAAGGCGTTCAGCAGGCACTTCTCAAAATTATTGAAGGTACTGTTTCAAACGTTCCCCCGCAGGGCGGAAGAAAACATCCTACTCAGGAAGTGCTTCAGATTAATACAAAAAACATTCTCTTTATATGCGGCGGTGCTTTTGACGGTCTTGAAAAGCAGATTCAGAAGCGCATTGGAAAAGCTCCGATAGGTTTCGGCGGCGAAATAAAACCCAAGGCTGAACAGCAGGACAATATTTTCAAAAAGGTTGTCCCGAAAGATTTGGTCAAGTTCGGTATGGTGCCGGAGTTTATCGGAAGACTTCCGGTTATATCGGTTCTCGAAGAACTTGACGAAAATTCTCTTGTAAGGATTCTTACCGAACCGAAAAACGCTCTTGTAAAACAGTACAGAAGACTTTTTGAATATGATGATGTGGAACTTGAGATACTGGACGATGCACTTATCGAAATAGCTAAAAAAGCTATTGCTCAGAAAACAGGTGCAAGAGGTCTGCGTTCCATTCTGGAAAACATTCTTATGAAATCAATGTATGCAGTACCTTCCGATGGAAGCATTGCAAAAGTCACTGTTACCGCAGACTGCGTTAACGGAGATGTGTATCCGGTTCTTACGAACAGACGGAATAAAACTGTTGACCTTGCTGATATAGCTTAATAAAAAAGGGACGCTTTGAGCGTCCCTTTTTTGGGGGTCAATCAGCAGCCACAACCGCAGCCGTTGTTGCCGCCGCAGCCGCAACCGCCCTCATTGTTGTTGCCGTTGCCGCAGCCGCCGCAGAAGATGAGGAAAAGAAGAATGAGAAGGATTATGCACCAGCAGTTATTGCCCTCGAAACATGAATTACACATAAAATACAACTCCTTGTTGAACTTATTTGAAGCGTTTTTGATTCGCTTCATAGTACATAGTATGCCATAGCGGAAAAAGTGTTACAAAAAATTTTTAAACCGCAGTATTCGACTGTTATCGCACTGAAACAGTGGCATAATATATTCAGGTGTTTTTTTAGGAGGGGCTTATAATGATAAATACAGACAAATTTACAAAAAAAGCAGTCAGGATTATTGAAAACGCTGTCAATATAGCTTCGGAACTTGGGCATACCTATATTGGCAGTGAACATATTCTGTTGTCCGTCACCGCCGACGGCACAACCGGTGCGGCTGAAATTCTCATAGAAAACGGAGTTACTTATGATGATATGAGGCGTGAAATCATACATCTTGTGGGACAGGGTACGCCGTCTATTCTGAATCAGCGGTACTTCACAACGGCAACTAAAAAAATTCTGGAATCGTCTTACAATATCGCCCTGACCGATAAGAAACGTCAGGCTACTCCGGAGCATATTCTGGCGGCTATAATCCGTGAATCGTCATGCAGTGCCTGCACTATAATAAAGAAAATCGGCGGCAACCTTACAGGAATATGCGGCGGACTTAATCTGATTCATTCGTCCGAAGTACAGGCGGAGCTTCTGGAAGCTGTAAAGCCTAAGATTTCGCAACTGCCAAACCTTTTCAGATACGGCAAGAACCTTACTGACATTGCAGTTATACGGAAAAATGACCCGCTTATAGGCAGACAGAACGAAATTGAAAGAGTGTTGCAGGTTCTTTCGAGAAGAAATAAAAATAATCCGTGTCTGATAGGGGAGGCAGGTGTGGGAAAGACTGCTATTGTCGAGGGAGTGGCGGAGCTTTTTGTGAGAAATCTTGTTCCTGATTCCTTGAAAAACAAGTTTATTTTTGCACTGGATTTTACTTCACTTCTTTCGGGTGCAAAATACAGGGGTGATTTTGAGGAACGTGTAAAAGCGTGTCTTGACGAGGCGGCAAATGCAGGAAACATAATTCTGTTTATCGACGAAATTCACACAATAGTAG
>CAMWRL010000027.1 GCA_947176685.1 uncultured Ruminococcus sp.
CATGTACTGCGGCGGTATCGTTATCCTCATCTGTGCGTATGATGAGACAGAAAGATGACGACAGCTACATACCGACAAATGCCGCTAATCAGGAGTTTTCCGAACCGGAGCCGGAACAGGTAAATCAACCTGAAATTATTCCCTGTAAAAATGAGGAATCCGAACCGGATACGGAAGCTGAAGAAGAAACAGAAGAAGAAAAAAAACCTGTTGAACTGGATTTGCCGTTGTATGATTATGTGCCGTCAAACTCCGGAATGACTGAACCGGCTAAACTGCTTATGAACCGCAACAACGATGCTGTCGGCTGGCTGAAGATAAACGGCACTCAGGTAAATTATCCGGTACTTATCGACCCCGGTGAAATTTTTCCGAATACAGGTTACGGAGACTCTTATGTTGAATACAATGCCTACTATCTGAAGCATAATATTGACAGGGTGTGGACTTTTGACGGTAATATATTTATGGACTGCCGTGATAATTTCGGCAGCGATGAAGACCAGCAGTCCGAAAATATAGTAATATATGGTCATAATATGCTTAACGGCTCGCAGTTCGGCAATCTGGGACGCTACAGGGAAAACGGTTATTATTATACAAACCCGTTTGTATATCTCAGCTCAAACTACAAAGACTATGAATATGTAATTGTTTCGTACTGCATCACAAGCGGTAACGCTGATACTGATTTCCGCTATTGGGATATGCAAGAACTTGATACTCAGGAAGACTTCGATTATTATGTCAACAGAATAAAACGTGACCAGTTTCACGATACAGGAGTTGACATCAAATATGGCGACAAACTGCTTACATTGTCCACCTGCTACTCCGATGCTGATAACTCAAGATTCATAGTCCTTGCAAGAAGACTCAGGGACGGCGAAGTTGCAGGAGACTTTTCGACTATCCAGAAAACTCCTCCCATACAGAACCGCAGCAAGCCGATTATTCAATTCAAAAATAAGGAGTTGTTGAAAAAATATTATGAACTCAGAGGTTTTTAAACGTATTTCTGTATTGACGTCTGCCGTGGTGATGTGTTCTGTGAGCTTGTGCGGACAGACTGCGGCTGCGGTCAACGATATGCCCTACAATTACCAGAATCCATACGATACGGAGGTCTCAACTGACGTAGACTTACAAGGAGATATTCTGTCACCAGTTACAACAGCAATTCCCGAAGATACTTTAGCTGAAGTTACAATACCGACTGACAACGAACTTGTAACGCCTGTTGTTACTGCTCCGCAGTCTTCCGGCAGAAAAAAGGCTTCTATAAACAGCTATGATTCAAGTCTTTCGGCTGTAAGCTATGAACTTTCATATCCGGAGTACACCTATGAAGAAGATTTTTCAAATTATACTTCCGGTCAGCAGTACGAACAGGCTAAAAAGGAGATTATAGTTTCTTTTCGTATCGCAAATCCTGTTACTTCCGTTAAGCGTGCCGAAAACGCAGATGTTACACAGGTGGGACACGTTGGGGAAATTCCGGTATCGCACAATAAAGATGTTTCGTCTGAGATGTCAGGTGAGTTTACGTTTGTAACGTACGGTTGGGGACACGGTGTCGGAATGAGTCAGAACGGTGCGGACTTCTATGCAACTTATGCTGGCTGGTCGTATCAGGATATTCTCGCACACTATTATCCGAATACCTATTTAATGAATACCGGTCTTACCGAATACGAGGAACTCACCATAAACGGCGAGCCTGCCGGAGATACGGTTTCGGTAGTTGCTCAGATTGTAAACAGGGAAATCGGCGGTTCAATGAACTACGAGGCTATAAAGGCACAGGCAGTTGCAGTATATACCTATCTGAAATATCATAATGACGATTCCGCAGACCTTCTGGGCAAGCCCGACCCTCCGCAGGTTGTTATTGACGCCTGTACGGACGTTTTAGGCGAAGCCCTCTATTATAACGGCAGTTATGCCTTGACTATGTTCTCAGCATCAACCGGAGGCTGTTCCGCAAACTGCGGCGAGGTTTTCTATGCTGATATTCCGTATCTGATAAGTGTTCCAAGCGACTATGACGAACTTTATGACCCTCATTACGGAACAGTTACATATTATCCGGCTTCAGAAGTGAAACGTCTTATTGAAGCCGAATATAATATAACTCTGTCCGATGACCCCGGTAACTGGATTCAGCCGGTGTACTCCACGCAGACAGGTTATGTGACTGATGTCAATATAGACAATCAACTGTCAATAAGAGGTTATGAACTGAAACTTCTCCTTGACCTCAAATCGTCAAAATTCAATCTTACATATACATACTAAATATACAGGTCTCCGGACATAGGAATTTTTTTCAGTGTGTCTGGAGACTTGATTTCTTTACCCTGCGGTCAAGAGTAAAATAAATTAATAAACTTCCTGAACGTATGTTCTGTATATGCGCCGTCTGAAACCTTTTTTGTAATTATTGCCGAAAAATTACAATGATTTCGGGTTGACAATTGTAGATTATTACATCTTGATAATTTATTACTTAAGATGTATAATTAATATAAGGCAGAAAAACTTTTTTCTGCCGCATAAGAGCGTACAGAAACAAGACTTTTTTCATTGTCAGCATTCGGCTCTATTCTTTAATTCAGGAGATGTTTTTTTATGAAATTCAGTCACGTTCCCGTTATGCTCACAAAATGTATTGACGCTCTCGCCATACGTCCGGACGGTATTTATGTTGACGGTACTGCCGGCGGCGCAGGACATTCATCGGCTATCGCTTCGCATCTCAGCGAAAACGGCAGACTTATTGCCATTGACCGTGACCCCGATGCTGTCGCCGTTGCTGCGGAAAGACTTTCGGTTTACAGTATGGCTCAGGTGGTGAAAAGCAATTACTCCGATATTCGGAAAGTTCTTGACAGTCTTGACATTGACAGAGTTGACGGTATTCTCCTTGATTTGGGAGTGTCCTCATATCAGCTTGACGAGGGTAGCAGAGGGTTTTCGTACCACACAGACGCTCCCCTTGATATGCGTATGGAAAAACAGGGAATCAGTGCCGCAGATATTGTAAACACTTACTCTCAGCAGGAACTTGCAAAAATTATCTTTGAATACGGTGAAGAAAAGTTTTCACGCAGAATCGCTGAAAATATCGTTAAAAAAAGGGAAGTATCTCCCATTGAAACCACTTTGCAGCTTGCCGACATAATAAGGCAGAGCGTTCCGCAAAAGGCAAGGCGTGACAAGAATCCGTGCAAAAAAACTTTTCAGGCTATAAGAATAGCCGTCAACGGTGAGCTGGAGCACCTGTCCAAAGGTCTTGACGAGGCTTTCTACAGTCTCAGGGCAGGCGGAAGACTTGCTGTTATAACTTTCCATTCACTTGAAGACAGACTTGTCAAACAACGTTTTGCAGGCTGGTGCAGGGGCTGTATATGTCCGCCGGATTTTCCGCAGTGCGTGTGCGGTCACAAGCCGGAGGGCGTACTTGTCAACAGAAAACCTCTTGAAGCTGACCAGCAGGAACTTGAGGAAAACAACAGAAGCAGAAGTGCAAGATTAAGGATTATTGAAAGGAGTGCAGATTTATGACCGGAAGTAATGCAGCATACAAATACTCTGAACCTGAAAACGATGATTTTCAGCAGGAAGAAGTTACCGAATCACAGAAAGAAAAGACAGCCGCTGAAAATGCAAGGAAAAAAATTGAACTTAAAAACAACAATGTCAGTCGGTACAGTGAAGCTCCAGACAACGAAAGTAAAACCGGTTCTGTACTTATGATAGTTATTGTTTCAGTACTTGCAGCGGCATTGCTGGGTTCAGTAATATATACACTGGACAGGCGCAACACAGTTTACAACAAAGTAACTTCACTCAACAAGCAGTTAAGCCTTGCAGAAGCCGAAAACGTGCGTCTGCAATCGGAACTGGAAAGCAAGATGTCCGCAAAAAACGTTGAAGACTATGCGGAAAACGTGCTGGGTATGAAAAAAATGGATTCCTCACAAATCAAGTACATAAAAACTCAGACTGATGACGTGGTGAATATTCCGGAACAGAAAAAAGGTTTCTTTGCTAAGGTGAAAGGCTTTTTTGATAACTGCGTGGAATATTTCAGAGGGTAGCTCCAATATAAATATATTATGGACTGCCTGTTATAGTTTTTTCGGCGATAAAGATATATGCCGGAAATCTTAATTATGTAGAACATCGGAGATACAGCGAGTGGTCGGAATATCGGAAAACTTTCCGTTCCGGAGCATGCCATAAACTCCGGAACGGCGTTTTTTCCACGCTTGAAATGCGAAATCCTTCGTCGTATCGAAAGAATCGGACATCACTATAAAAATAGAAAAGATGTTCACAAGGCGGGGCTTTATTTTACCCTGCCTTATTCTGTTTTATGCAAAATCACAACAGAAAGGACTGACAGATATGGCAGTAAAGCATATTCCTATTAAAAAAATGAAATTCCGTGTAAGAGTTGTAATGACACTGGTCTTTTTTCTGCTGTTTCTTGTGGTAGCAATAAACTTTTTTCACATTTCAGTGACTCAGAACAAGAAATATCAGGAAATGGCTAATGACCTGCATTTCGGCTCTATACTTATATCGGCACACAGAGGGTCTATATACGATTCCAAAGGTGCAACCCTTGCTAAAAGTGCCTCTGTATATAAAGTCTTCCTTGACCCCTGCCAGTTTCAGAAAGAACTGAAGTCGCTTCAGGAGTCAATAGACGCCAGAAACAAAAAGAAACTTGACGGCAGCTACAAAGCAGAATATGACAGTGACGGCAATGAAAAAAATCCTCTGCCGGAATCAGCAGAAGCTTTCCGGAATGAAGCTGTAATCTTTCTTTCTGAAAAACTCGGTATAACACCTCAGGAAGTTACCGAAGCTATGGATGCAAATAACCAGTACAGCATTCTACAGGACCAGGTTGAAAAACCGGTTGCCGATGAAGTTCTTGATTTTTTTGATAAATACGAGTTTATTTCGCTTAACGTTGAGGAAGATACTAAAAGATACTATCCGCACAATGAACTTGCGGCATCTGTAATAGGTTTTACGTCAGCGAGCGGTGAAGGTATGTATGGTATTGAATCTTATTATGACGATTACCTCGCAGGCGTGGACGGCAGAACTATTTCAGCCAAAGATTCCAACGGAAACGAACTCCCCTACAGGTACTCAAAGACTTATTCCGCCAAAAACGGCGATGATATATATCTCACAATTGATACTGAAATTCAGTACTGTCTTGAAAAGAACCTTTCAGAAATGGTCAGCGAGTTTGAAGTCAAAAACCGTGCCTGCGCCATTCTTATGAACGTAAAGACGGGTGCAATTTACGGTATGGCTACAAATCCGAGTTTTGACCTCAACCATCCCTATGAAGTCGCTGACCCTATAGCAATAGAAAATATCTCAAAGCTTACCGGAGATGCGGCAAGCAAAGCAGTAGGAAACGCCCGTGAGGCTCAGTGGAAAAACAAGTGCGTTACGGAAATCTATGAACCCGGCTCAGTTTTCAAGGTAATAACCAGTGCGGCGGCGATTGAAGAAAATCTCATAGATTTGGAAAACGATAATTTTTACTGTAACGGTTCAGTGACGTTTCCGGGAACTGCACCTATTCACTGTCACGACTGGGGCGGTCACGGAAGTCAGACCTTTCAGAAAGCCCTGACAAATTCCTGCAACCCTGCCTTTATGGAAATAGGCGGTCGTCTAGGTATTGAAAAATTCTGTTACTATTATGACGCTTTCGGACTTCAGGAACGCACCGGAATAGACCTTCCGGCAGAGGGTGTCGGAATAGGTTTTGAACCTGAAGATATGTCCGACGTTGACCTTGCTGTAAGTGCGTTCGGACAGGGCGATACCCTTACGCCAATGGAAATGATTACTTCATACTGCGCCGCTATAAACGGCGGTTATCTGCTTCAGCCGTATGTGGTTGACAGGATTGTTGATGAAGACGGAAATATTGTTTTCAGAAATGAAAGAACTGTACGCCGACAGGTTGTTTCAGAGGATACATCAGAAAAAGTCCGCACAGCACTGGGCAGGGTAGTAACCGACAACAACGGCGGCAATGTTACAATCAAGGGATATTCAATCGGCGGCAAGTCCGGTACGTCTGAACGTCTCAGCGTTGACAAGGACGAATACGGTGCATCATATGTATGCTTTACTCCGGTTGAAGACCCTGAAATAATTCTGCTTGTCCTTGCGGATATGCCAAACGAGGAAATCGGCTATTATGGAAGCAAGGTTGCAGTACCTACCGCAAGGCACGTTCTGGAGGAAGTTCTGCCGTATCTGGGCTACTATCCGGAGTACACAGACGAGGAAGTTGAAAACCTTGATGTGAAAATTCCACTCCTTGAGGGGTCTATCAGTGACGCAAAATCCACCCTTGAGGGTCTGGGCGTAAACTATGAAATTATCGGCAACGGCATTGAGGTTGTAGCACAGTCGCCGCAGACCGGTTCGTCCATAGCAAAGGGCGGATGCGTATATCTCTACACCGAAAAGGGCAACACTGTTGAATATACTACTGTTCCGGACGTAATGTACGTTTCGCCGGAAGTTGCCAATGAATCAATTGCATATTGTCAGCTTAACTATGTTGCGAAAGGTGCTTCTGTCAAGCGACCCAACGCCACTGTAAACAGCCAGTCACCTCCGGCAGGTACAAGAGTTCCGGTCGGTACGACTGTTGAGCTGGAATTTATCGTAAATGCAAATCAGGATTAACACGGAGGTGGATTGGTTTAATGAAACTTAATGAACTGATTGAAAATTATTCGGGAAGTCTTGCGGACTGCGAGATTGTTTCCATAACCGATGACACAAGGAAAGTTGAAAAAGGAAGTCTGTTCTTCTGCGTAAAGGGCGGAAAGTTTGACGGACATACGGCGGCGGCTGATATGCTTGAAAAAGGTGCGGCGGCAGTCGTGTGCGAACGTGATTTGGGTCTTGGTGAACGCCAGATTATTACGGAAAATTCACGCCGTCTGTACGGGGAAGTATGTTCGGCGTGGTTCGGACACCCCGAAAAGAAACTTAAAATGATAGGCGTTACCGGAACAAACGGCAAGACTACCACAACAAATATCATCAAGCACATTCTTATGTGCAGCGGTCACAAAACCGGTCTTGTCGGAACTATCCAGAACGAAATCGGTGACGAGGTTTTCCACACGGACAATACCACGCCTTTTGCGTTTGACTTTATGGCACTTCTTGACAAAATGGTAAAATCCGATTGTGAATACGTTGTTATGGAGGTATCATCTTTCGGACTGGTGCAGAACAGAACAGGCTCATCACATTTTGACGTTGCACTGTTCACCAACCTTACGCAGGACCACCTTGATTATCACAAGGATATGGAAGACTATTATCAGGCTAAAAAACTTCTTTTCAGTATGTGCGATACGGCAATATGCAACACTGATGACGTTTACGGAGAGAGGTTATACAATGAAACAGTCTGTCCGAAATTTTCGTTCAGCGTAAAGGATAAAACGGATTTCCGTGCCGAAAACATCTCTATAAAAGCAAGCGGTTCGGCGTTTGACCTGTGGTATGAAGGAAAGACTTACCCCGTCAAAACCAATATGACCGGACTTTTCAATATCTCAAACGTTCTGGGAGCTATTGCCGCTTGTATCGAGGAGGGCATACCAGTTGAAGATATAATATCGGCTGTCGGAAATTACGGCGGCGTAAAAGGTCGATGTGAAATCATTCCGACCGGAAAAGACTTTACAGTTATATGCGACTATGCGCATACTCCGGACGCTGTTGAAAACGTCCTGAAAAGTCTTAAACCCTATGCCGAAAACAGGCTTGTATGCCTTTTCGGGTGCGGAGGCAACAGAGATGCCGCAAAACGTCCCAAAATGGCTGCCGCCGCCGCAAAGTACGCCGATAAACTTATAGTAACGTCCGACAATCCCCGTAACGAAAATCCGGAGGATATTATAAAAGAAATTCTTACGGGTCTGGAAAACTCCGGCGTATCGTACGACGTTGTGACCGATAGGCGGCAAGCTATTTATCACGCCTTGAAAACCGCTGAAAAAGGTGATATAATAGTACTTGCCGGAAAAGGTCACGAGGATTATCAGATTCTTGAAAATAACAGGCATATTCACTTTGATGAGCGTGAAGTCGTTGCGGAAGGTCTGAAACTTCTTTAAGCCATCGGAAATATTCAATATTGGAGTGTTATAAAATGTCATTCTGGATAATAAATCTACTTACTGCGTTGTTATCGTTTGTGATAGCGGCGTTCTCGGGTTTCAGAATAGTGCCGTTTCTGCATAAACTGAAATTCGGTCAGCCAATAAAAACAGAAGACGGTCCCCAGTGGCACGCAAAAAAACAAGGTACTCCCACAATGGGCGGTTTTATGTTCATCATATCCACGGTCATAACCGCAGTCGCAGGTTACTGGATTTACAGAGCAAGGGGCGGTATTGATATGACCAGTCCCGAAAACCACTATTCATTCTACAGGCTTCTTGCCTGTATAGTATTCTCGCTGTTATTCGGACTTATCGGTTTTATTGACGACTTTATAAAGGTCTCCCGAAAAAACAACGACGGTCTTACGCCGATACAGAAAATCATATTGCAGGTGATATTTGCTGTAGGATTCCTGTTTGCACTTAACAGATTCGGCGATACGTCAACAGTTATCAATCTGGGATTCTGGAAAAGTCCGTCATTGGGAATATTATACTATCTTCTTATGATTCCGGTAATCATTTACCTTACCAACGCTGTAAACCTTACGGACGGCGTTGACGGTCTATGCGGTTCAGTTACGTTTATTGCAATGCTTGTCTTTACAGTAGCGTGTTCGGTACTCAGACAGAGCGAAATCTCACATTTCACAATGGCTCTTGCCGGAGGCTGTCTGGGCTTTCTGTTATGGAATCTCAACCCTGCCAAATGCTTTATGGGCGATACAGGTTCAATGTTTCTGGGGGCTTCCGTGACAGCAGTCGGACTTATTCTGCATAATCACTTGCTTATGGTGCTTGTGGCAATGGTATACATACTGGAAGCTCTTTCGGTTGTTATTCAGGTCAGCTACTTCAAGTACACCAAAAAGACAAGTCCCGACCATCAGGGAAAGAGAATTTTCAAGATGACTCCCATTCACCACCACTTTGAAATGAGTGGTTTCGGCGAATATGATATAGTTATCACTTTTTCGCTTGCAGGAATTATTTTCGGAATACTGGGAATAATTTCATTGCTCGTATTCAAAAAGTAAGCAGCGGACTTTAAGTCTGCAGAACATAGGGGAGGATTTGATGTCAACACGCAGAAAAAGGAAAAATTCAACCGGACTTGTCCGGACTTTCGTGGGCGAAGGCAAACAAAGTGATATAAGTCTGTCGTTTTTCGCCTATGTTATGATACTGCTGGTAGTCGGACTTGTTATGATGTCATCAGCAAGTTATGCGTGGGCTTACAGTGAACACGCCGGCGATGGTCTTTACTATGCAAAGAATCAAGTCAAAAATGCAATTATAGGTTTTATTGCTATGATATTCTTTATGAAAATGGACTACCATAATTTCAAGAAGATAAAACTTCCGTTAGTAAAGAAACTCAATATTGCAGGACTGCTTTATGTAATCGGAATCGTGCTTCTTATACTTGTACTTGCAATAGGTAACGATGAGGGCGGCTCAATGGGTGCTAAGAGATGGCTTGACATAGGTCCTGTAAACTTGCAGCCGTCAGAAGTCGCAAAGCTTGCTATTATAATCTTCTTTGCATATAGTATGGAGAAAGACGGCGCAGAAATGGATAAGTTCAAAATAGGCATACTGAAATATGTTATCCTTATGGGCGTGTATGCAGGGCTTCTTTACTTTGAACCGCACCTGTCGGGTATCGTGCTTATAGGAAGTATTTCAATTGCAATGATTCTCTGCGGCGGTGCTAACAAAAAACAGTTTCTTGCACTCGGCATAAGCGCAATAACTGCTGGAGTTGCTGTAATAAGTTATCAGGCATCTATTCCGGAGAGTTACGTTTCAACCCGTATCAAGTCGTGGAAAGACCCGTTCGCAGATGTTCTGAACGACACTTGGCAGACCGCTAACTCACTTATAGCTATAGGTTCGGGCGGGCTTTTCGGTCTGGGTCTCGGAAACTCCCGACAGAAATATCTGTATCTTCCGGAAACAAAAAATGACTTTGTATTCCCGATAGTCTGCGAAGAACTCGGCTTTGTAGGAGCATTGGCTATAATAATAGTGTTCTTTCTGCTGGTAGTGGAGGGCTTTTCGATAGCTTCACGCTGTAAAGACCGTTTCGGTATGCTGATAGCTGTCGGAATCACAACCCAGATTGGTATTCAGACAGTTGTCAACCTTGCCGTTGTCAGCAACCTTGTACCTAATACCGGTATCAGTCTGCCGTTTTTCAGCTACGGCGGTACGGCTCTTATAATGCAGCTTGCGGAAATGGGCATTATGCTTAATATTTCGCAGCAAAGATTCGTTCCGAAAGAAAAGCCGAAACCCTCAGAAAAGGAGTAATTATATGAAAGTTCTCATATCGTGCGGAGGTACGGGAGGTCACATAAATCCCGCACTTGCAATTGCAGATATAATAAAATCAAAATATCCCGATGCGGAGTTTCTTTTTGCAGGAACTCCCAACGGTATGGAAGCCAAGCTTGTACCGAAAGCCGGATATAAGCTTGAAACTATAAAAGCCGCAGGTTTTCAGCGGAAAGTCTCCCTCGAAAATGTAAAGCGCAATATCAAAGCGGCAACATATCTTATGATGTCCGGTAAGCGTTCAAGAGAGATTATTGAAAATTTCAGTCCGGATATTGCAATAGGCACAGGCGGATACGCTTCCGGTGCGGTAATCAGAAAAGCCGCACGTATGGGTATTCCGTCGGCGATACACGAACAGAACGCTTTTCCGGGAGTTACAAACAAGCTCCTTGCTAAGGAAGTCGACTATGTAATGCTGACGGTTATTGAAGCACTGGACTTTATGGACAAGGAAAAATTTGAATACAGTGTTACGGGACTGCCCGTCAGAAGCAGTATAAATCATATCACCCGTGCAGAAGCAAGAAAAAAACTCGGTTTCAATAACGATTTTACAATATTGTCGTTTGGCGGAAGTCTCGGAGCAGGCTGTATAAACGACACAATGACAGAAACCATAAAGTGGCACACAAAAAATAACCTTAAAATCAATCATATTCACGGTTACGGCGGTATGGGTAAGGAGACCTTTCCGCAGGCTATGAAAGCCGCCGGAATCCCTCTTAAATCCGACCGTCTCAGAATCACGGAGTACATAAACGATATGGACGTATGTCTTGCGGCGGCTGATTTGGTTATATGCCGTTCGGGAGCTTCAACGCTCGCTGAACTCGAAGCCGCCGGAAAAGCTTCAATACTGATACCGTCTCCGATAGTTGCCGGAAATCACCAGTATCACAACGCTATGGTTCTGGGAAAAGCAGGTGCGGCAGTTGTCATTGAACAGAAAGACGTTACCAATGAAAAGATAATTTCCGAAATCGAAAAGCTTTACAAAGACCCTGACAAGGTAACAGCAATGTCCCACAGTGCTGGAGAGCTTCATCTTAAAGACACTAACAAGCGCATTCTTGACGTTATTGACAAGCTGTACGAAAAGTCCAAAAACAAAAAGTAACATAAAAACGCTTCACCGCATAATATACAGAAAAATGTTGTGAGGTGGTATAATGCAGAAGCTGATAGTAAACGGCGGAAAACGTCTCAGGGGAGAGCTTAAACTTCAGGGAAGCAAAAACAGCAGTCTGCCCATTATGGCGGCGGCTATTCTCTGCGGTGAGGAGTGCAGACTTGATAACTGTCCGGAACTTACTGATATATATTCGGCGGCAAGAATCCTGAACGGTCTCGGCTGTAAATGCAGGTTTTCGGACAACACCGCTGTTATAGACTCCGCTGACATAAACGTTACCGAAATTCCCGAAAAGCTTATGCGTGAAATGCGTTCATCAATAATCTTTATGGGGGCTATTCTCGGCAGAACCGGCGAATGTACCGTAAGTATGCCGGGAGGCTGTGAACTCGGTTCCCGACCGATAGATATGCATATCTCGGCAATGCGCAGAATGGGCGTTGACATCAGGGAAAATCACGGAAAGATTATCTGCCGTGCGGTTTCCGGAAAAGCTCACGGTGCTAAAATTTCATTGCAGTTTCCGTCAGTCGGAGCACCCGAAACTATAATTCTATGTGCCGTTACCGCAGACGGCGAAACGGTTATAAACAATGCCGCAAGAGAACCTGAAATTTGTGATTTGTGCGGTTTTCTGAGGGCTTGCGGTGCTGAAATTTCCGGTGACGGCGAAAGCCGGATAGTTATAAAAGGAAAAAACAGACTTCACGGCTGCGAGTACAGGATAATGCCCGACAGAATCGCAGGTGCAACATATCTCGCAATGACTGCCGCAACCGGCGGCGAAATTATACTTACAGACGCCTGCGTGGCTGAAACTGAACCTTTTATTTCCGTGCTGGAACAGACCGGATGCAGTATAATCACTTATGACGACAGGATTTATCTGCGCAGCGGTTCACGGCTCAGAGCAGTCAGGGACAGAATACGCACTATGCCTCACCCCGGATTCCCGACAGATGCTCAGGCGGTAATTATGGCGGCTCTTGTTACGGCGGACGGCACAAGCGTTTTTGAGGAAAATATTTTTGACTGCCGGTACAGGCACACAGATGCACTTGTGAAAATGGGTGCGGATATTCAGGTACTTCGCAAAATAGCAGTAGTAAAGGGTGTTCCGGAGCTTCACGGCGCAAATATTGAAGCTACGGATTTGCGTGGCGGTGCCGCAATGGCTGCCGCTGCTCTGGCTGCTGAGGGGGTTTCTGAAATATCGGGAATTTTCCATATTGACAGAGGTTATGAAAAAATAGAAAATGCGGTCAGACTTCTTGGCGGTGATATGCGGAGAGTCTGAGTTTATGGTGATAATATGAAAGATGTTTCCAAAACTATCATTGAAAGAAATAACAGCGGAAAACGTAAAAGACGCAGACACCGCAGAATGAATCTTTATATTGTGACTGTTTTTTTACTGGTGGCTGTAATCGGCATAGCTATGAGTTATACGTTCCTGTTCAACATAGAAAACAGAGTAGTTGTAATAGTTTCGGGCGACCCCGGAGATTCGGAAGAAGAAGCCCAGCGCAAGGGCAATGAAGTTGCTGAACATTCCGGTGTGCGTGTGGGCGACAATCTTTTGCGTGTCAATACTGAAAAATGTGCAGAGAAAATACTTGATGAGGTGCTGTTTGTCGAAACGGTTGATATAAACAGGAGTTTCCCGTCAACGATTGAAATAAAAGTGACTTATTGCGTGCCGTCATTCAACGTTGACTACGGCAGCGGAGTGCTTGTGGTAAGCAGAATGGGCAAAATCCTTGAAAACAACAACTTCCTGACTGACGGTCTGCCGACTATATCAGGAATCAAACCTGCTACTACTGAACAGGGTAAAATGCTGTCTTCGGCAAACGAACACAAAAATGAAGCACTTATGGAAATTATGTCAAGCATTCCGGAAAACAGCGGAATTTCCGGTATAGATATAAGTGATGAATTTGGAATAGTAGTCAGCTATACAAACGGTACTGTTTTCAAAATGGGCAACTGGAATGACGCTGAATACAAGCTGAATCTTGCATCGACTGTTATGAATGACGTTTCGATAAACGGCAAAAAAGGTTACCTTACTATGATAGGCTCAAATCAGTGTACTTTCCGCACAAGTGACCAGCCCGTCGGAGTGGTCGGAAACAATCAGCAGACCGCAGATATTGAAAGCACTACTTCCCGTCTTGTTGAGGAGTATAACCCCGAACAGGAAGCTATTTTCAGTGAGTTCAATTCACGGGCAGAAGAAAATAATATGTATACTGAAAGTTATGACTATAATTATGACTATACTTACGACTACAACAACAGTCAGGACTTCGACTGGGGCAATGACGGCTGGTAATGTCAAATTGCACAAATCACCGCAAAAATAAATTGTTATATTGTCGGATTTGCAGAAAATAAAAAATCTTTTTCGGGGACTTGCAAAAAAGATGATATTATGGTAAAAT
>CAMWRL010000028.1 GCA_947176685.1 uncultured Ruminococcus sp.
GCGTTATGCCGAATGACTGGAAAATAACAACTTTAGGCGAAGTATGTTCTTGTATTCTCGGCGGAACACCAAGCCGTAAAAATCCGGAATATTGGAACGGTAATATTTCTTGGATAAATTCAGGAGAAGTAAATCGTTTCAGAATAACGTCACCAAGTGAATTAATTACAGAAAAAGGGTTAAATTCTTCCTCAACAAAATTATTACCTGAAAAAACTACTGTATTAGCAATTACAGGTGCAACTTTGGGTAAGGTCAGTTTACTTGAAATAGAAAGTTGTGCTAATCAGTCAGTTGTCGGAATAATTCCTAATGAAATCTTGCCTTATGAATATATTTTTCCATTTATTAAAGCAAACATTAAACAACTTACTTTACATCAGACAGGCGGAGCACAGCAACATATTAATAAACAAAACGTGGAAAGTTTACCAGTTTATATACCATATGAAGAAGATATTAAAAAATATAAAAATATAGTAAATTCTATATATGAAGTAATATCTAATAATTGTTTTGAAAATCAACGTCTTTCCGCCCTGCGTGATGCCCTGCTCCCTAAGCTTATGAACGGTGAAATAGATGTATCCAAAATAAAAGACTGATAAATAAAATATCAGTCTTTCGGGGATTATGCGTTTTTCTGCGATTCGTAAGCCTCACGGACTGCAACACATAACTGGTCAGCACATGAAGTAGGTTTCATACCGCAGGTATTTCCCTTTACTTTCGCTTCAATCTGTTCAACCGTCCAGCCGTCTACGAGTTTGGAAATAGCTTTCAGATTACCGTTACAACCGCCATTGAATACGATATTTGTTATAACATCGCCGTCAATATCGAAGCTGATTTCCTTTGAACAGACTATTTTAGTCCTGTAAGTATAATGCATAATAAAAACATCCTTTCTTTTAATAATAGTTTTAATTAAATTTAACAATTTCCGCCTTCTGGTATATCGTCTGGTGAAATCCATTCAATTTCTGTTGAAGCTGTACCTGTTTCCAGAAATTCCTTTATACCTTTCCATGCCAGTTCAGGCGGTAAAAATAAACCTATAGAAAAATCGCATATATCTTTAGTCCAGACAATTTCGTTTAATCTGTTTTTATCAAAAACTGATAATTTTTCCTCGCCTCTACGAGAATAATTCAAATAAATTCCGTAATCAGGATGTACATTAATAAATAATGATGCAACCTGTTCATCATTTTCATAATACTGAACTTCTATACAAGCAACACTTACAGATGACCAGTAATTTCTGAAATTTTTGATAATATCGTTATATACAATGTCAGGGTCAATATTAATTATAATTTTTCCGTCCGGACGGTCATATTTTGTATATTTCATTTTTTACAATTTCACTTTCTGTAAATAAATATCCGGACTTACTCAACGGTTATTGAACCTGCCTTTGTATGTGTAAAGGCGTATTTTTCAAACGACTTATCGTTCTGGGTATTTATGAACATATCGCTATCCCTATAGTAAAAGTCCAGTGGGTAAACCGTTCCGGATTCAGCGTCTTCCGGAATTTCAAGATAGAGTGTTATTATTTCACCATCCTGACCATCGTTTCCTTTGAACATTACTGTAAAAAACGATGTACCAAGATTCTGTTTCACAAGTTCTTCCGGAGGATTGTTTTCTTTTTTCCACTCCATAGCAACAACGCCTGTATTGAATTCAGAAGCTATACCAACCTTATATTTAAGAAACTTGTCATCATTTTCCTGGTAAACGCATTTAAGAACGTCCGGATAAGTCAGGTGAATACCCGAATTATTCCAGTTAAGGTCAGCCCCTTCAACTGAAACTGTAATTTCAGCGATTTCACCGGCTTTAGCAGTTGTGTTTGATATGCTTAAAACAGGTCCTTTGTCAACGTCCGGCACATCTTTGAAATTATTTTCCAGAACCGTCCTGCTGTCTGATGGTTTCTTCACCTCATCAATGTCTTCAAACGAAGAAAAAGTGGGTGATTCTTTGGAAGTTTCGGGACTGGAATAGGAATTTTTATTTTTATCTCCGCACGAAAAAGCAGTAATACACATTATGACTGCCGGAATAATAATTTTCAGTTTCATTTTGAATGCGACAGAATAATCCCATAGGAAAAAAAGTGTCGCTTCCTCCTTTCGTACTTATTGTATGTACGGTTTCAAATCCGGACTACGGTAAATTTCCGGATAAAAATTACTTATTTTATAATTTTATTTAACAATTTCTGCATTTCTTCTTCTGTTCCCCAGCCATGCCGGATGTTGTCAGGGTCAAGAATCCTTACATGGTGTGTGATTTGATTCTGCTGAAGTTTCCAGCCTTTGTCTGAGGCTATTGTATTCCAGAACACATGTCCGCCCATTGTCGGAAACGGAATGTTAGGCATATTTTTTAATAAATCCGGATTATTGGCAATTGCTTTTATTGCTAATAAGGCGATATTTTCAATACCCATTTTCTGCTCCTTTTTGAAATCGATTTATAAGTAGTAAAACAACCGGCATCAACTCCTGTCCATATGAACAGGAGCTATCCGGATAATGTGTTTTATGATTATTTCTTTTCCCTTGCAGTAACAATGATATTTTCACCTTCTGCCGAAATGTCAATACCGCTTATTTTTGAAACCTTTTCTATAATTATTTCAGCTATCTGGTCTTCGATTTCCTGACGGATAACACGTCTTATGTCTCTTGCACCGTAAGGCTTGCCATAAGACTTTTCGGCAATAAGTGACAATGCCTTGCTGTTGTAACTTATGCTGAGATTCTTTTCTGCAAGCGGTTCAATCATTTCGTCAAGCATAAGAGATGCGATACTTGCGAAATCTTTCTTGTCAAGCTGTCTGAATACAACAACTTCGTCTATACGGCTTATAAATTCGGGTCTGAGGAACTCACGCAGACCTTTCATAGCCTTGTCACGGGAAATTTCATTTTCTGTCCTGTTGAAGCCCACACCAACGCTCTTGTCAGTTGAGCCGGCATTTGAAGTCATACAGATTATTGTATTTTCAAAGTTTATGGTTCTGCCGTGAGCGTCATCAACCTTGCCCTCGTCAAGAATCTGCATAAGGATATTCATAACGTCCGGATGAGCCTTTTCGATTTCGTCAAAAAGTATTACCGAATACGGACGGCGGCGGACTTTTTCAGTAAGCTGTCCGGCTTCATCGTAGCCCACATATCCGGGAGGCGAGCCAATCATTCTTGCAACAGAATGTTTTTCCATATATTCAGTCATATCAAGTCTTATAAGCGGTTCGGTGGAGTCAAACATTTCTTCGGAAAGAGCCTTTACAAGTTCGGTTTTACCAACGCCCGTAGGTCCTACAAAGATAAATGATGCCGGACGGCGGCGTTTATTGAGATGTACCCTTGTACGCTTGATAGCCTTTGAAAGCGTTTCAACTGCTTCGTTCTGTCCGAGTACACGTTTTTTCAGCGCACCCTCAAGACGGGCGATTTTTAGAAATTCGGTTTCAGCAATCTTGCTTGCCGGAATACCCGTCCAGAGTTCGACAACTTTTGTTATGTCTTCCTCTGTAACCTGTACGTTTTCGGCTTTTTCGCCAAGAACCTTTTCATTTTCACGGGCGTGAATAAGTTTTCCCTTTACTTCGGCAAGTGCCTGATAATCCGGTTCACTCTGTTCGGAAATACTCTTTTCCATACCCTCAAGTACGGCTATTTCCTTTTTAAGTTTATTGTATTCTGCGATTTCAGGCGAACGTATGCAGGCTCTTGCGCAGCCCTCGTCAAGCAGGTCAATAGCCTTGTCGGGCAGGAAACGGTCTGTAATATATCTTTCCGAAAGCACTGCACATACTCTTACAAGATAGTCCGAGATATGCACTTTATGGTAATTTTCGTAATATTTCCTGATACCGAGAAGTACGTTAACAGTGTCTTCAATGGTAGGTTCGGCAACCGTTACCGGCTGGAAACGCCTTTCCAAAGCTGCGTCTTTTTCGATATACTTTCTGTACTCGCTGAAAGTAGTCGCACCGATTACCTGAATTTCGCCCCTTGAAAGTGCCGGTTTAAGGATATTTGCGGCGTTCATTGAACCCTCTGAATCGCCTGCTCCCACAAGGTTGTGAACTTCGTCAATAAAGAGGATAATATTACCCTCACGCTTTACCTCGTCAATAAGACCTTTTACACGGCTCTCAAACTGTCCTCTGAACTGCGTTCCTGCAACAAGTGCCGTCAGGTCAAGCAGATAGACTTTCTTATCAGCAAGATTGAACGGTACAGTACCTTCGTTTATGCGCTGTGCGATACCTTCGGCAATAGCGGTTTTTCCCACGCCAGGTTCGCCGATAAGACACGGATTGTTTTTTGTACGTCTTGACATAATCTGTATTACACGGGCAATTTCCTTGTCACGCCCTATAATGTTATCAAGTTCACCGTCAGCGGCTTTTTTGGAAAGGTTCGTACAGTAACTGCCGAGGAATTTAAGTTCTTTCTGTTTCTTTTCACGCCTGTTGCCGAAAAGACTTTTCTTTTCAGGTTTTCCCTCAATATTTTTTTTAGGCTCTGAGGATTCGGAATCAGAATCGTTTTTGCTGCCCATTCCGAACATATTTGAAATGAAGTCGGGCATAAGACCTGAGCCGCCCATTTCAAAGCTGTCGCCGTCAAGCATACTCATCATCTGGTCTGAAATCTGGTCAATTTCCTCATTTGTAATACCCAGTCTGTCCATGTACTCCGCTACCTGCGGAATTTTCTGTTCTCTGGCGCACGAAAGACAATATCCCTCGTTTTTCTTTTCGTTGCCCTGCACGGAAGTTATAAATACAACCGCTGGTCTTTTTTTACATTTGCTGCACATCATCATCAGGCATTTCCCCCTGTTATTATTTTTTCGTTATTTCCGTGAAATATTCCTGCGGAAAAATGTAGTAATGTCTTGTTAAAGTTTAGATGCAATATTATAAGCATACTTGAAAATAAACGTTTTGTCAATAGCTTCGTTGTTAAAAAACAACATTTCATTGCTTCCCATAACCACATAAAGCCGTACTGCTACAGCTATTATGAATACAATGGCTGCTCCGGTAAAGATTCCGCATACGCCTCCGGCAATGTGTGAACCTGTACTTTCATCAATTTCACGCTGACTGCCTGTAAGGGCTTTTGCCGTAAGAAGTCCGAAAGCAAATACCACCGCAAACATTATCACGCATACCAGAAGTCTAATTACATTTTTGTAAGCGTCTGCCGTATAGGTGTCCGCTATTATTTTTGCGGCTTCATCACGTTGTTCGCCGGTTTTTATTATTTTCAGAAGATTTCCGAAATCCGTTTTGCCGTCCGTTATTTTTTGCGAAGCAGTTGCAACAGCGTAATTTGTAAGGTCTGCGGAAATAAGCTTTTTCATTACACCGGCATAGGCTTGGTTGAGATTATTTTGGAAAATCGCTTCCTTGTCAACAACCTTGCCGTTTATATTGTTAAGATATTTATAAATCTGTTCATCAACGTCCTTGTCGGATTCAAGGATTTCATCAATTTTCTGAGTATTGACAATTACGTTGTATCCCATATTGTCAAGAGCGTCTGCGAGATATGAGGATATTTCTACATCAATAAGCGATTTGTTAAGTTTTTTTATATTGTTGTCACGTATTACCGTTTTGTAGATATTTTCCGAAACAGCTCCGCTCATCGGTACTGCCAGAAGTACCCCCACTATACAGCTAACAACCATAACAGCCGCTTTGAATATACCTTTTCTTCCGTTCAGGTAAATGCATAACAATAATGACGCAGCCGCCATTACATCGTAAAACCACCAGAATTGTGTTCCCATTTTGATATGTACATCCGGTTGATACTGATGTACTTTTCCCCCTTTCGTTTAAAAAAATATCAGCTTTCATAATCTATTCTGTCAATTTTGTTGTAGCCTTTCAGGAAAATATACTCACTACTTCTGACAAATCCGGAATACGAGTCGGATATGACAGCCTTTGAACGCAGTACGCCGTTGAAGTCATATGCACGTATTTCTTCCTTGCACATTACATAAGCCAGCCCGTCATATACTGCAACGTCAACTGCCTTTTGTCCAAGGTCAATTATAAGTGGTTCAGTGTTATTTCCTGTGAAAAGTGCCATAACATATTTACGTCTGTCATCGTTGTTTATAATAACGGCAGATTTTCCGCCGATACTTGCACCGCCTTTAAGTTCTCCGTCATACCGGTAATATGAACTTATCTGACCTGTTCCGTTTATGTAGCCGCATGCGTCAAATCCCAGTACAAAAGCACCGTCATCATATCCGAACAAATCCAGTCCTGCGGTGTTGAGTCCGGCAGAAGTCCATCTTGCTTCACTTTCGGAAAAATATATCTGTTGTACCGATGTTGTCAGTAAACCGTTTTCCGCTTTTAACCAGCTTATAACACATCCCTCGCTGTTGTCCGTAAAACTCAGGTCGTTCACACGTTCCATACACTTGCGTTCATAAATCGTATTGCCTTTCTTGTCATATATGAACATTTCACATTCATAATTTTTTGACGTTGTGACAACCGCCGAATAACCTTCGGGACTTATCCTTGCAAATCTTATATTGTTGTCGAAATTTTTCTTATAAATAATGCCTTCCTCATTTTCGATACTGAAATCATTGCCGCCATTTTCATAAATCAAAGCTCTGCCGTTGTCAGCCTGAAGTACTGCATTAGTATATGCATGCTGACGCTTTCGCATTAACGTGCCGTCCGCATTATAGAAAAAAATATGTATATCACTCAGTATTATAAATTTATTCTGAGTCTGCCTTAACTGATAACTATATTCGCCGTTTATTTCGATAGGAAAATTACCTTCTGCAAGCGTACCGGAATTTATTATAGTATTATATTGTCTGCCGATACCACGTATTTTGTCAAGCCACATATCCCTTGAAAAATACAACCCTGCGGCTATTGTCGCAATCAGAACGAATATGATAAATTTTATAAACTTTTTTTTTCTCTGTTCACGATTTTTAACTTCAACAATGTCATTCTCATCATAAGACGGCACTCCATATCACTCCCTTGTCATAAAAGTCCTGTTCTCACGCCAATAAATCCTTTTCGTCATAAAAGACCCTGTTGAGATACAAACCATGTGCCATAGCTGTTCTGCCTGCTCTCATACGGTTTTTTGCATCAAGGATTTCCGGAATATCGTCCGGAATAATTCTGCCCTCGCTGACGTCAAGCAGCGTGCCGACGATAATCCTAATCATATTATACAGAAAACCATCGCCTTTTACAAGTACTATCACAGTATCACCATAATTTTCTATTTCAAGCGAATGAATAGTACGTACAGTTGTTGAAACATTTGTACAGTCAGCACAAAAGGATGCGAAATCGTGAGTACCTGTAAAGTAACCGGCGGCTTTTTTTATGGCGTAAAAATCAAGTTTACGTCTGTAGTGTAGCATAAGGTCAGGTGCAAAAGGATTTTTTGATTCACTGCAATGTATCTTGTAAATATATTCCTTGCCCTTGCAGTCAAAACGTGCGTGAAAATCCAACGGCACATCTTCACAACTCAGAATTGATATATCGTCCGGAAGATGACCATTGACGCCCCTGACAAAGCCTTTTGCAGTGATATTGCTTTCGGTGTGTACATTGAAGCAGTACTGATTGGCGTGTACTCCTGTATCGGTACGGGAACAGCCTGTTATTAAAACTTTTTCGTTCAGTACTTTTGAAACGCTTTTCTGTAAGACTTCCTGTACTGTAAGGGCGTTACTCTGTATCTGGAAGCCGTGATAATTCGTCCCCCTGTAAGCCGTCATTACTTTCAGATTCCTCATTTTCCTCCTCCTGTTCGGTGTTTTCCGATTCTTCCGGATTTTCTGTCACTTCTACTGCCGGAACATCTGTATTTTCGGTATCGGCAAACTTTTTTCTTCTGCGTTTTCTTGTGTCGGCAAATGCCACTATTCCGAAAAGTATCAGAGCCGTACCCGACACGACAACGCCGACTATAAAGCCTTCCGGCATATATTCAAGTTCAATGGTGTGATGACCTGCCGGAACTTCCGCACCCAGCATTGACTGAATTATTTTTGTTGTTTTTACTTTTTCACCGTCAACCCGTACTGTCCAGCCGTTTTCGTAAGGAATTGACAAGTATAATATTCCGTCTTCAATAACGTCTATGTCTCCGGTTATTTTTGTATCGCTGAACGATGTTATATTCAACTGTTCGTCAGCAAGTCTGTTATAGGCTTCTTCAAAAGCATCCGTTTTAAGAGCGTAAATCATAAGCTGATAACTGCCGGAGCTGTTGTCCTGCTTTGCAAAGATTTCGACATCTGCTGTAGTACCTGTCTGACCGTTGCCCATAGTAAACACTACCGGATAATCCTTGACTGAAACCTCACTTTCAATAACTTCACCGTTGGACTTTACGGAGAGTTTATCACAATTGCCGTTGTTGGCGTAACCGTATAAATAACCGTTTTCCACGCCGTCAAAACTGTATATCGCACTGGCTGAAAGATTTTCGTTATCCTTTGAGAACGTATATTTACCATAGCCGTTTTTCTGGACGGACATATTTTTATATTCAACCAGTGCAACAGGCTGAGCAGTAAAACAAGGTTTTTCACTTCCGGAAGCAAGTTTTATTATACTGTTCATATACTCAAACGGATTGACAGCAGTTTTGTCTTCCATTTCAAGAATATCACTGTTCATCATAAAGCCCAGTGACAACGGATATTTATTCCTATACAGATAAACGTCGTTTTCAGTGTCCTGCATTTCAAGTGACATTTCTTCACTTTTCATAGAACCTTTTTTTGAAATAATGTACTTTATTCCAAACAGCGAATTGAATATCGGTGTGGACGTTCTGTAATAATATCTGTTTCCGGCTTCCGAAGCGTAAAGCCCTAATCTTCTCATAAGTCGTGTAACGGAAACATTTGCCGATGACGAAAACTGCGATATTCCGTAATATCCATACAGCGAACTGTCGTTCAAAGTATATGTGCCGGTCATTTCCGTCCTGTAAAAAAGGTCTGTATCGTTTTCACGCATACCGGAAAGAAGAGTCTGTACTTCCTGATTTCTGTCCGGATAAGTGTTGTAACCCGATGTATCAACCGTCTGTACACCTATTCCGGCGTTTGCGATAAGCTCAAATCCCAATACACATGATATGGATATTCCGGCAACAGCGTTTCTTGAAACTGTATTTTTTATGTTCAGCATTCTAACCAGTGCAAATGTTACCAGAAACATTGCTGTAACTATGATTGACGCTGTTATGGGACTGGTTTTTTCCTTATTAAACAGGTTTTCAAATTTTATACAGTCGTCTGAATCAGTATAGAACATTATAAACGTTCCCCATGCAACCGCAAGCAAAGGTAAAAGGAAAATATTATATTTCCTGTTTTTCAGAACAGCCGACAGTATTGTTGCAACAACAGTCACTCCGACTGCTATGAATAAAACTGTCATGTTGGTCTTGCTTAACGGGAAGTCTTTTGGACTTTTGCGGTAGTTGAGCCAGAAAATAACCGCCGGAGCTGTCAGCGTAAGAATAAACTGATATATTGTTATGCCTTTTTTCAGCATAACGTCATATGCCCTGAACGCCGCCGCAACAAGTACAAAACTAAATATAAAAGCAAATCTGTATGGTATCTGGTTTGTGAAGTGAAATCCATGCCATATATAATTGAGTTTATTCATGTTGCAGCTTACAACGATTACCGCAAGCATGACAAGTACGGATATTTTTTCACGGATTTTGATTCCGTTTGAAAACACAAACACTCCGAACAGAAATATCGCAAGCATTCCGCATGCAAAGTTGGGCAGACCTTCGACTTTTACGGGCTGACTGAATGACAGCAGATTAGCGAAAATATCCGTCCACTTTTCATAGAAAGTTGTATCTTTCGGAAAAGCATTTTTTGCACTGTATGTCAGTTGCAGTCCCAAATACGCCGGCAACGTTATAAACGCTGATAAGGCTATTCCGATTATCGAAGAACGCACCATTATAAAGAGTTTTATAAAAAAATCCTTTATACCTTTGGGTTCGATTATTCCGGCTGCCGCAAACATGAATATACAGAATATACAAGTAAAATATCCTATATAATAGCTTGAAATCAGCGACAGGGCAAGCGAAATGGTAAATAATTTCCATTTTCCCTCACGGCATATAGCCACAACTCCGGTCATTACCAGCGGAAACAATGCTATTGTATCAAACCACATTGTATTCCAGTAGTAACCCAGTATATAACTGCATAATGCAAACATTGTCGAAAACATACATACGGAAAAATTTTTCTGTTTGTAGGTGTACCGCAGGAAACAACTGAAAAATGCTCCGCTGAAGCCTATCTTTGCAACAAGTATGTACATGAATGCATCTCTTATATGTTCGTCATCAAAAAATACCGAAATCCAGTTGAGAGGGCTTGCGGCATAGTACGATATGAGCGAAAGGAAATTCGTTCCCATACCGTTCTGCCACGAATACAGAAATGAACCGCCGTTCAGTAATTTTTCTCTTTCCACACGGAAAAACGGATAGTATTGATGCCACGAATCCACAACCATAATCTGTCTGTCTCCGAAAGGGTGTATACCGTTTTGTGCGAACGCATACAGCATTATTCCGGCAGGCACTATGAACGAAATCAGAAAACATAATATTCCGCTGTTATACAGAAATTTCAGAGATTTAATGTTTCTGATACCCTCAAATCTTTTTGTAATCTCTCTTTTATCTTTCATTTTTTTATCCTCAGGTAAGTATATTTATTATGACTGCACACACCAGAAAGCTTATTGTAACAGCAAGTGCTATATAATCTCTCGGAGCAGATTTCAACTGTCGCAGTCTTGTGCGACCCTCTCCGCCGCAGTAACAGCGGCATTCCATAGCTGTTGCGAGTTCGTCAGCTCTCCGGAAAGCCGATATAAACAGCGGTATCAGTATTGATACAAGATTTCTGGCTCTGTTCATAATGCTTCCGGTATCAAATTCAGCCCCTCTTGCTTTCTGAGCAGAAATTATCTTGTCCGTTTCCTCAATCAGCGTGGGAATAAACCTCAATGCTATTGACATCATCATCGCAAGCTCATGTACCGGAAATTTTAGTTTTTTGAGTGGTGATAACAGTCTTTCAACAGCGTCAGTCAGACTTATCGGGGACGTTGTATATGTCAACAGCGAACTTCCGGCAATCAGTATGACTATTCTTATTATCATAATTACACTTACGTTTATGCCCTCGGAGGTGATTTTAAGGAACTTCCAGTGGAAATAAACCGTCCCGTCATTTACGAAAAGAATATTCAGAAACGCCGTTACCAACAGAAAAGGCATAATAGGTTTTATGCTTTTCACGAACATCCTGAACTTTATTTTTGAAAGCAGTATTGCCATAACAGTATATGCTGCACCTGTCGCAAGACATATCATTGACTGTCCGGCGAAAAGCATAATTATAAACAGAAGAGTCATAATTATCTTGAATCTGGGGTCAAGTCTGTGTACCAGACTGTCAGCCGGAAAAAACTGTCCTATTGTAATATCTTTCAGCAAATTACAGTACCTGCCTTTCCCTGAGGTGCTTTAAAATAAGCTCCCGTGCATAGTCAACCGTATATACTTCTTTTCCGAAATCAATACCACGCTTTTTGAGTTCCAGAAAAACCCTTGTTATCTGCGGAACGTCAAGACCTATCTGAGTGATTTCCTCTGCCCGTGAAAAGACCTTTTCCGTTTCGTCGAAACAGAAAATTCCGGCTTGATTCATAACAAGGATTCTGTCTGCAAATGTCGCTATATCCTCCATACTGTGCGAAACTATCAGTATAGTGTTTTTAGTTTTCTTGTGATAAGACTTTATGCAGTCGAAAATCCTGTCACGACCGGACGGGTCAAGTCCTGCCGCAGGCTCGTCCAGAATTAAAACTCTTGGATTCATTGCCATAACTCCGGCAATAGCCACACGCCTTTTCTGACCGCCCGACAGCTCAAACGGCGAACGGTCAAGTAATTCTTCCGGAAGTCCTATATCGTGGGCGGTTTCAGTAACACTGCGTTTTATTTCGTTGTCGTCAAGCCCCATATTTTTACAGCCGAAAGCAATGTCCTTGTAAACGGTTTCCTCAAAAATCTGGTATTCCGGATACTGGAAAACAAGTCCGACCTTGAAACGGACTTCACGGATTTTATTCTTGTCTGCCCATATGTCCTGACCGTCAAGGAAGATTTTACCGGAAGTAGGTTTCAGCAGTCCGTTGAAGTGCTGTATAAGTGTGGACTTTCCCGAGCCTGTATGTCCTATAATGCCAATCATTTCGCCCTCATTTATTTCAAGGTTCACATGGTCAACGGCGGTCTTTTCAAAAGGCGTACCCTGACTGTATATATAAGTGAGTTCTTCTGTTTTAAGGACTGCCAACTTTTTTTCTCTCCTTTTTTATATACCCAAAGATGATATAAACTGTTCTATCGGTTCTGTTCCGTCAGTGGAAATATAGGCGTAATATTGCAGAATTACAGATGAATCAACTGCATCAATCTTGCCGTCATTGTTGAGGTCAGCTAACTTTTTCGCATTTTCAGTCAATGTTGACGGATTGCTGGTTGAGACTTCAGCATACTCCATAAGCACTATTGAAGCATCTACCGCATTTATAAAACCGTCACCGTCTACATCGCCCAATGATATTTCTTTTTCGGGAGCTTCGCCAAGCGATTCAAATTTATAGCCGTACTTTTCGGCATATGCCTGTGTTGTTGAGTTGTCATAACCATATATAGTACCATTAAAATAATAATTATTTTTATTTTCATCATATCCATTTAAAATTGTAGGATTATCATCAGAAATATTGCATTCAGGATTTAAAATAGTTATTTCTGTTAATTCAGAACAATATGCAAATGCACCATTTCCGATACTTGTAACACTATCGGGAATTATTACTGATATTAAACTACTGCAACTATAAAATGCCATACCTCCAATACTTGTTACACTGTCAGGAATTTCTATTGATGTTAAACTACTGCAACCAAAAAATACCCATTCTCCAATGCTTGTTACACCGTCAGGAATAACAACATCACCCATACAGGTCTGACCGTCAATCAAAATATTATTAACAATAACAAGTGGATTTTCTGTCTGTCTGGCTTTAAGCCAAGGAGTGTTATAAAATGCACAATATCCGATGCTTGTTACACTATCAGGAATTTCTATTGATGTTAAACTACTGCAATGAGAAAATGCACCGCTTCCGATACTTGTTACACTATCGGGAATTGTTACAGATGTTAAACTACTGCAACTACCAAATGCACCGTCTCCGATACTTGTTATACTATTGGGAATTTCTATTGATGTTAAACTACTGCAATCACTAAATGAACCAAATTCGATACTTGTAACACTATGGGGAATTTTTATTGATGTTAAACTACTGCAACCACCAAATGCACATTCTCCGATACTTGTTACACTGTTAGGAATAACTATTGATTTTAAACTACTGCAACCAGAAAAAGCATAGTTTCCGATACTTGTAACACTATCGGGAATTGTTACTGATGTTAAATTACTGCAATAATGAAATGCATCATCTCCGATACTTGCTACACTGTCAGGAATTTCTATTGATATTAAACTACTGCAACCAGAAAATGCGGATACTCCGATACTTGTTACACTGTCAGGAATTTCTATTGATGTTAAACTACTGCAACC
>CAMWRL010000029.1 GCA_947176685.1 uncultured Ruminococcus sp.
TAGAATACAGTACGGTTGTTAAGTGTTGTAACTGTATCTGTGAAACTGCCTGTTGTCGAGAATCCAACGGGAACTTCTTCAACTTTTCCGCCTGATATAGTGCAGCGGATTATTTCATAACCGAGTATGTCTGCTTCAGGAATATCAACAGAGGTGAATTTAAGGTCAACCTTGTTTGCTGCTTTGCCGATATTTACTGAAACGTCATCTATTACATTAACCTTGCTTTCAGTACCTAAAACGCTTCCCTTTCCGTTGAGTGCGTAAACACGTGAATCATCGTTTGCATAGAATATTGCTCTTGTTTCTTTTTCAAACTGTTCAGCGTATTTGATTGTGTCCTCATCGGGAGTTTTGCCCCAGCGTTCAAAGAATTCAAGAACATTTTTTTCTGCTGCTGCACAGGCAAGACGCATAAGATTCTGGTTTTTGTCATCGCCGAGTGTAAGTGCTATCTCATTGGGAGCAGGTGCTGCTTTGGTATTTCTGGAATATGTGTCAACTCTTGCATAGAAAATATTTGCTAACTGTTCGTCATAGTCGGAATAAGTCTTGTAATTGAGACCCTTGTCATATGCAAGGTGAAGCTGCCAGTACATTCCGAGCTGAGTAGCTATATTTGAGCAGTCGCCCTTTGTGCCGGAAGTTACCTTGTTGTAGATGTTCTGATACTGGAAACGCATTCCTTCATTTGTATCCTTAGCCTGAGCGAGCTGTGCGAAATAGTTATTTGTGATTTCTGCAACTGCGTAAGTACCCTGATTGATATTGTGACCGATTTCGTGGGCGATACCCCAGCCGAAATAATTACCGCTGATATATTTTCCGTCTTCGTCTGATTTAATCGGATTGCCGTTCACTAAGCCGGTTGCTGAACCCCATTCAATACCGATATGGTTTCCGGATGCATACATAAATGCTCCTGAGAACATACGCTGATAACGTATATTGAGATGCTGTTTAGGAATCTGGTTGAGTGCGTCTGGTGCAGAAGCGTTAAGACCCTTGTGCTGATAGAAGAGATACATCATATCTTCCATTGCTTTCATTGAGTTGAGGAGTTTTTCAGCACGTTCTTCGGCAGTACCTTTTCCAACGCCTGCGAGTATCTGCTTAGCCGGAAGTGAAATCATCATTGTATCAAGCATAATATCAGATGCGCCGAGGATACAGTTCTTTTCGTCATAGTCTAAGTTTAACTTGCTGTTTGTTGAAGTTTTGTGAACCTCGTTGTGAAGTTTTTCTATATTCGGAACGTATTCATCAAGTTTATTTATAAATGCAACTGCTCTTTCCATACGTTCTTCTTCGTCAGTTACTTTATAGAGGTCGAGTCTCGGAATTTCTGAACCGCCAGTTACACGTACTGAGTATCTTTCAGTTGTAGGATTTCCCTGATACTGAATATACAGAACGCCGCCGTTTTCCTGACCAGCTAATTTACCCTGACTAAGTTTGAATGTATTTGCTCCGACTTTAAGATTAGCACCGTCTAAAGTAACACCGCCGGATTCGGAATGATACTGTGTAGTAATAAGACGTAAATTTGTGCTGTCGCCTGTTTTCTTGCCGTCACTTCCAACGTAAATTGTTATTTCCTCTCCTGTGCCGATAGAAACGCCAAGAGGCTGCCATGCATTCAGACCGGAGAATCCACGTCCTGTATCGTTTGTGGTAAGGCTGGTGTATATTTCTACCGGACTGCTGAGTGATTCAGCATTCAGGATTTTTTCTGCTGTTTCAAGTTCACGAAGTAAAGCATCTGTCTTAGGATTGATTTCGCCGAACTCATCGGGAGTATTTACTTTTACACGTAAATCATCAATAGTCTTCTGTGTAACGCCTTTTTTCAGAACTGTATGCAGGTCATCTTCATAGAGAGCCATAACTTCGTCCATAAGTGTATCATACTTATAGAAATATGTTTCTGCTATAGTATTAGGAGATGTCAGATAACGTGCAAGACCAATCTGAACTTTAGCTATTTCCATTGGTTTCGGAAGCTTGATGTAGTAATAACGTTTGCCGTTTTCATCGGTCTGAGATGATGAGAGATTGCCATAAGATGAATTAAGTTCATATACTAAATTGCCGTCTGCGTCCCAGCATCTTACGTTTGTATAATCGATGTTTGTATTTACTGTAAGGAGACCAATGGTATCCATTGTATATGCTTTATCCAAAGTATATATCAGACCATTTCCGCCTAAATTGTTGAATCCGCCGTCATCCCATGTAGCCTTTGAGTAGTAGGAAGCCTTATCGCCGTCCACGGCACCCCATGCAGTATTTTCCTGACCTTCATCAAGTTCACTGTCTACCATTTCACCACCGCTTCTTGTAACAGAAACAATGTGATTGCTGCCGGGATTTCCGTTTTCGTCACGGTTAATCAGATTGTATTTCGGCATATCAGCAAGGTCAAGATTAGTGGTTGTTGCACTGCTGTGAAGTGACTGAGGGCTTGAACCAAGTTCATTATGACCTATTACATAAACTTCGTATTCTGTGAGGTCTTCTAATCCCTCGATAGTATAGCCGTTTGATGTAATATCGGAAATTTCAGTAAATTCATCATCGCTGCCTGCTTTTTTATAGAAAACACTATATGACTGAGTGTCGTCCATTTTGCTCCAGCCAACCTTGACTGCTCTGTAAGCACCTGAAGCCTTTACATTGTCGGGCTTGTCGGGACGTTTTGTCGGTATCGGAGTAACGTCTACAGAATCGGAGTAACCGCTTCTCCATGTGCCATTAACAGACTGTACGCTTACTGTATAAGTATTGTAATTCTTGATTTCATCTCCGCTTACTTTAATTGAATTTAATGATGTACTCATTAATTTAGTTTTGCCGCCCTGCTCTATCTTTACTTCATAGCCCGTTACATTATTGCAGGGTTTCCAGTTGAGTTCAAACTGTTCACTGCCTGCCTTTGCGGTCAGACCTTCGGGTTTATCCATTTCGGGTTCAGGAATACGTTCTTCCATTCCGTTGAGAAATTCAACTTTGCTGATTTCAACAAGATTATTGCTGCCTTCCATCATCTTTGTGATAGTCAGCTTAACTTTCTTGACAGCTACCTGACCTCCCAGATTAACATGGATATTTCCTTTTTCATCGATTGTAGCAACTACTTCGCTTTCGCTGAGAGCAGAAGCACCATTCTTTAAGGGGACATTTGCTGTTTTTGTTTCGCCGTCTTCAATATATTCAATAGCGATAGTTCCTTCATCAATCGAATTTTTGCCGTTGTTTCCTGTTTCAACGGTAACTTCCTGAACCTGAGCTGGACTGCCGCCGTTTGTCATATCAATGTCTACAGATACGGGGTTTTCTTCTGAAATTTCGCCCTCATTGGCTGGTGTAAGTTTTACCGGTTCTGCTGTTTCGTCATTGTTGAGAAGTTTTGAAAAATCGCCTTCCATATGTGTGCCGTCAGCAGCCTTTACGCTTACAGCCAGCGGAGAGAAGCTGCTTTCGATAGTTGCCTTTATATTTTTGTTTTCTTCTTTGTAGCCCTTTGAGAAAAACATCAGGTCAACCAAATCTGTAACGCCGTCATTGTTCAAATCTGAATTTTCTGTTACAGTTTCATCTTCAATAGCGTCCAGAAGAGCATCTTTATCTTCATCATCTATAACGCCGTCGTTGTTTACGTCTCCAATCATAAGAGCGCCGGGGTGCTTGCTGTCACCTTCGTAATCATAACCATTGCAGAAGCCTGTAGTCAGTCTTACGGTATACATCATCTGATTTTCTACAGTTACTGACTGTTCATATGTAGCAAAACCCTTTGCTTCAACTTTAAGAACATATGTGCCATCTGCAAGATTATCAAAGCTTACTCTGCATTCTTCGGAAACTTCCTTACTGATAAGAATATCTTTTGTATCGTTTGTAGAGCCGTCCGGATAGATTAATGTTACTGTACATTCAACATCATTGCCGAAGCTCAGGAAATTCTGAATAGCAACTTCAATCTTACCTACATTATTGAAATGTACATCATTGTCGTCCTGTTCCGGATTGTCATTCTGTACTGAAAGTTCGGGTTCACCTTCTGGATTATCGTTCTGTGCTGAAGGTTCAGTTGCATCGTCCGTATTGTCGTCCTGTGTTGAAAATTTATTTTCTGCTGTATTGTTAATATCTTCACTGTTATCATGAGATTCACCGCTATCAGTAGAAATAGCAGATGCAGTACCTATTGTGTTCGGGAAACTGCATACCATAGATAATGCCAATAAGAAAGCTGTTTTTCTTTTTAAATTACGTTTTCTCATATTATCTTTCATAATCATTATTCCTTTCTGACTTGGGCAATTCTTATTTGTGATAAGAACTTTTATGGTCTGTATTTTTGATGCAGATAAAAAAACAATCACATCATCAAACAACTGCAACTGGCTACCATACCGTTTTCACGGGTTAGACCCTGAAGCTTTGCGTCCCTATTTTTCAATAAGTTTGCCAAACATTATATTTGCGACATATTCGCACCGTATCAGCGTTGTTTCTGTATGTCTTTAATTATATTATATTCATTTTTTGTGTTCTGTCAATATGTTTTGTGTAATGCATCTGTTTTTTGCAGGGTTTTGTCTGTTTTTTACTGCGTCCCTGTTTTTTTGCCGGATATTACATATCCGGACTGTATCAGCGTTGTTTCCGTACGTCTTTAATTACATTATACACAACTTTTTCAAAATGTCAATAGTTTTTTTGTAAAATTTATCTGTTTTTTTGAGAATTTTATCTAATTTTTACTAAGTCTCTGTTTTTTGCCGGATGTTATATGTGCGACATATCCAAGCTATCAACATTGCTTCTGTATGTCTGTAATTACATTATATTCATTTTTTCCATAACGTCAATACGTTTTTGAAAGTTCGTCTGTTTTATGGGGGATTTTGTCTGATTTTTATTATGTTTTGAATGTAATATTGATTATCAATTTTCTGGTGTATTTCTGCTGCGACCGAATGACAGAATAATTTTTTCATAAGAAAGAGTACGTATTCAGTGTTATCTGCACAAAAATCTATAAAATATGTTGACTTTTGTAGAAAAATATGCTATAATATAAAAATAAAGGCTTATACATTGCAGTTTGCCGAACGAAAAGGAGGAAGAATATGGCGATAAACTATCCCATTACGGAAAAGAAACTAATAAAAGACATCGTAGAATTTTCATTTTATATCCCGTCATACCAAAGGGGTTACAGATGGACTGACCAGGAAGTAAGCGACCTGCTTGACGACATTTATGAATTTAATACCGGCAGTTCTGAAAAGCCACAGTATTACTGTCTTCAACCGCTTATAGTAAAAAAACGCACAGATGGAGCATATGAAGTTGTAGATGGTCAGCAAAGACTCACTACAATCTTGATTTTCCTTAAAATTGCCCAAAAGTTGACCGACTACGAAGGTTATAAAATCACTTTTGAAACCCGTAGGCAAAGTCAAGATTTTCTTGATTCTCTCAAAGATTATGACGGCTCTATCAAAAAGAATAATATTGACTATTATCATATTACAAAAGCATATGCCAGAATCAATACCTGGCTTGACCAGAAAGCACAAAAGAATACTCCCAGATTTAGTGTGCTTTCTGATTTATTTAACAAAATCACAAATAATGTGTTTTTCATCTGGTATGAGCTTCCGCCGGACGTCAATTCAGTGGAAATATTCACACGAGTCAACGTAGGCAAAATCAGTCTGAGTAATGCAGAATTAATAAAGGCACTGATTTTCAATAAAGAGAATTTCCCTGACAACGCAGAAAGAGAACAGCAGGAACTCTCTCTTTCCTGGAACAGGATAGAACGTGAGCTTCAGAAAGAATCTTTCTGGATGTTTCTGAATGAGAATGAAAAAAAGGAATTTGAAACCAGAATTGACCTGATTTTTGATTTGCTCTCAGAAAAATATAATAAAAAATTGTCTGATGACTACAAAATCAATTTATCAGTACAAAATAACAGAACATTTCTTATTTTTTATGCCAACTACAAGAAAGCTGATTCCAAAAGCGACTTTGTGAAAACTCTGTGGAAAGAGGTAGAAGAGATTTACGAACGCTTTCAGGAATGGTATTCTGATTTAAACAAATATCACATTATCGGCTATTTAATCGCCTCCGGCGTTACAATAAAAGAAATTTTCAAGCTGACAGACGGCAAGAAAAAAAGTGAAATGGTAAATGGTTTAATTGCTAAAACCAAAGAAAAGATTAATCTTAACAGTATGAATGACCTGAATAATCTATCTTATGATTACAAGGGCATACTGAGAAATGTATTTCTTCTGTTCAATATTGCAACTCTGGTTTGCAAAAACGAAAAACAGTACCGCTTCCCTTTTGATATTTATAAAAAAGAAAAATGGGACATCGAACATATACACGCTACAGCAGATTCAACAGATGACCCCGATGACAATATCGGAAATCTTACACTTCTATCCGCTGAGATTAACAGGAGCTACCAGAATGCGCCGTTTTCTGAAAAACGGACAGTCATTATCGAAAGGGATTCCAAAGATATGTTTATTCCTATCTGCACAAAAAATATCTTTCTAAAGCAATACACAAAGAATTTAAAACAGATGGATATTTGGGATAAGAATGACAAGGACGGTTATAAATCAGAAATGTGGAATACACTGGAGACATTCTGGAAAGGAGGATTCGCAAAATGAATATTAATACCCTGATTGTTCTTCTGGAAGAATATGATAAAATCGAAGTCCCCAGAGTGCAGAGAGATTATGTGCAGGGACGCAAAGATGAACATTCCACAATGGTACGCAAGAATCTATTAAATGATATTCAGTGTGCTTTTGAAACCGATGCTGCCCCTTTAAACCTGAGTTTTATCTATGGAAAGGAAATGGATAAGAAATTCTATCCCGTTGACGGTCAACAGCGGCTCACCACACTGTTTTTACTACATATCTATGCGTTTGCCGAGGACAATAATAAAACAGATTTATTGAAACGTTTCTCCTATGAGGCGAGAACAACAACCAGAGATTTCTTTATCAAGCTTGTGGAGCATAGGAAGGAAATCTTTTCGGAAACTGCTCTCCCTTCTTCTGTCATCACTGACACTGCGTGGTTTATCGAGGCTTGGAAGTACGACCCCTCAGTAAAACACGCCCTTACTATGCTTGATGCCATTGTAGAGCAGAATTTCAATCTGAATAATCTGAAAATTCAGTTGGAAGAACGAGAAAATCCGAAAGTTTTATTTCAGTTCCTTAGTATGGAGGATTTCGGAATGGAAGATAATTTATATATCAAGCTGAATGCAAGAGGCAGACCGCTGACTGCATTTGAAAATTTCAAATCCAAATTTACAGATAAATGTCCGCAAAAATGCCCCGCCTTATGTGATGAAATCAAAGACAATCTGGACGGGAAATGGGCAGATTTATTCTGGAGTATCGGCGAAGATAATTTTGATATATTCTATCTGGCTTTTTTCGAGATTATTTTCAGCAATTCCAAACTGATTCAAACAGAACCCAATAAACCCATTACAAAAAACTGGATTTATGGCATTGATTATAATTCCATTTCAAATGATATTTATACTACGGTCAGAAATACTTTGAACTATCTGACTGAATCCGACAGTTCTGAGGCATATCATATTATTGAAAAAGCACTGCATACGCCGTCGCAGTATACCCACAAAGTACTTTTTTATGCTGTCAGCAAATTTCTCTCCGATGAGCCGCAGCCGCATTCAGTAAATAAGCAGGCATTTGAAGACTGGATAAGAGTCATAAAAAATCTGGTAAACAATTCCCGTATTGAGGAAAAAGAACATTATCTTAACTCAATAGACAGCATCGATATTATTTTTGAACACAAAAATAATCTGATTGAATATTTAGCTTCCGGCGCACTGAACTCCTTACCTGGATTCAATAAGGAACAATTCCTCGAAGAATGCTCGAAGGCGGTCATTATGCATAAAGGCAGTACAGAACACACCGCCATTCTTGAGGCAGAGAAAAAACTTCCCTATTTCAACGGACAAATCAGGGCGGCACTATACTACTCCAATCTTGAACAAAGCAATGATATTACACTTTTTAACAACTATGTCGACAAAATCAGTATCATTTTTGATAAAGACAATCCTGTTGATGATAATTTATTACGGAGAGCGCTTCTCACAATCGGAGATTATACCTTAGGAGTCGGAAGATACAAAACACTTTGTATATATGACCCCAATGAAAACTCAAGAACGCCAAGTTTGAAGCGTTTGTTCTCGAATCACGGTGAAATTGTAAAATCACTTCTCGATAGTCTCGATTCTTCTCGCAATCTGCAAGACCAGTTGAAACAGATTATACAAAACAGCAATGTTCCTCAGAATGACTGGAGATATTGCTTTATTGAATATCCAAGTTTGTTCGGGTGTATGAAGCCTGCACATCTGCGGATTCTTGACAATTATCGTGAGATGCTCCTTATTCCAAATAAATCGTCCTCAGGAAAGAATTACTCTCTGTATCTGCAAACTCTACAAATACGTCTTGTAAATGACGGGATTTATAATTATGATTATCATCATGATGAAGGTGCTGATGGTGACAGATATTTGACAGTAGAAGATACTTTTAATGTTCGCTTCTCCAATGGTCACTACATAATTTATGATACTCATTCAGATAAGGAAATATGGCGTTCCTCGACTGTTGATTTAATTGACGAAACACTTTCATACATCAAAACAATTGTATAAAATTCAACACATCAACTTTTTTCTGAAAAAATAATCCCTGAATACCGCTATTTTACGGTATTTAGGGATTTGTTTTACATTCTTTATTTAAAATAATATGACTTCCCTGCTCTGATACTTCTCTCATAAAGACTGAGACTTTTATTGCTTACTCCCGTATTTTTAACTTTTAAGTATTTTCACACTTTTTACTTTATACAGATATCCGCCTGTATACTGTTTCCAGTCTGGATTGCCAAGAATATCAGGCAATTTTTTGATAATATCTTTATCTGTTTCTGTGGTATCGTTTTTAGGAGCGACATTCTGAATATCCTTACAACGCTCATTTATTTCATTTGTGACTGTTGTAATCTCATTCTGTGGTATCAAATCCATATGTTTTCCAAGATAAACAGAATTTCCCAGTTTTTTCATCAGCGGCGGATTTTTTCTGATTATCATTTCTGCTTCATCTACTGTCATTCTGCTGTTTCCCTCTGTTCTTATATACGCCATCCATCTTCTGTGTTCAGCCTCCGAAAAATCGTCAAGATTATTTTCAGCGATATATTTTTTAAGCTTTTCAAATTCATCGTAGTCAGGAATATCACCATTTTCACAACGTTCCAGCGTAAAACCCATCTGCCATAATTTATATTTTATACTGAGTGCCATTGCAAGACTTGATTTTCTATTGTATTCCAACTTATAATAAGATTGAATATTATTAAGATAGACTGCTCTGTCTGCAACGGCAGGAGTTTCATAATAGGCAAAGTGAACTCTTTTTGCCAACGACTCCAGTTCAGGATTTACAATTTCATCATAAGAGTAAATCTGTGCATCGTACCCAAACGGATATATATCAAATTTTGATTCTTTCATAACATCTGCCTTTTTATCTTTTCCGAGATATGCAGCAATAAGTGGTTTATGCATAAATTTTCCGTCTTCTATAAGAAAGAATCTTCTCAGCATTACAGCAGTCTGTATATTGAGATTGTCATCTTCATTGCAAAGCACTATATAATTTGTGTCCATACAATGTTCCCTGATAGTATTCTTATAAGATATTGAATATACAGTATCTTCAAAGAAATTTATATCATAATCAGTATTTAATATTTCAGGATAATACAGTTTCAGGTAATTTTGAACTGCATCTGCGTTTTCTGTAATGATATTTATTTTTAACATTATATTTGGCATCTGTCCACAGGAAAGAACCGCAAATAACACTTCCTTTGCAAGTGCATTGAAACCTGTAATCAGCACAGAAATCTGATTATCTTTTATAAATTCATAAAGCGGCTTGTCTGAAAGCAATTTGTATGCAAAAAGTTTGTTTTTATTGATTATTCGCAAGTCAAACATAGTATCAATAGAATCTATTACATTTTCATCGGACGCACTGTTTTCAGAAAAAACCACAATATGCACTTTATCCGTAAAGTTATTTTTGCTTTTGTAATAATCCTCCAGTCTTAATCCAAGCTCAACATTTTCATTGGAATCATTGGCAAGAATAAAGTATAATTCGCATTTATCGGTATCTATCTTCGGGAGTTTCGACGATTGTACATCAAGCTTTATTTTATGGCTTATGTGAGAAATTTTTCTGTAACCAAGTTTTTCTTCAAGAGCAGTATCAAGTTTGTTCGTTTCATAGAAAATCAAGGCAACCGATTTTTCATTTTTTTCAGCGACACATTCAGCAATTTTGATTGTTTCATCATTGCAGCAGGAAAAAATATATACCTTTTTCTTGCCTTTGCTTATCCACATAATTCTGTATTTTTCAAATTGTTTGCTAATAAATGTATAAGCTGTCACAGTACCCAGTACAGGACTTGTGATATGTACGACACCTCGGATAATTATGCAGATATAAAAAATAATAATATTTGTTGTTTCAGGCTGATATATTTCATATGAATTAGAGTTCAATGTAACTATCTGAAACAGATTCACAACATCACATATAACAGCATTCAGAAAAGCATAATTATTGATATAATGAGGAAAATATGAAAAAAATCCGGCACACATCAGAAACATAAATGCCTCATCAAGCTTTCTTTTTTTTGTATTGAATACACTATACAACATAATCAGCAGAAATACAATTGAAACTGCTGCACATAACGTCCATATGAGCATTATAACTCCTCCATTAATTGTGAAATTCTTTCTTCGAGTTCCGTAATAATTTCATCATCTTCATCAAGTACTTTTTTATAAGCCTCCAATGCTTTTTCATAGTATTCCAAAGCTTCATCATATTCACCAAGAGACTCGTATATATCACCTATATTGTTATAAGCATCAGCCGTATCAGAATGCTCTGTTCCAGATATTTTTTCATAACTCTCCAATGATTTCTTGTAGTATTCCAAAGCTTCATCATATTCAACAAGAGACTTGTATATATCACCTACAATGCTATAGGAAGCAGCTGTCTCAGGATGTTCTGCTCCAAATACTTTTTCGTTTATTTCCAGTGATTTCTTGTAGTATTCCAAAGCTTCATCATATTCACCAAGTAAATCATATATCATACCTATATTGAGGTAAGAAGCAGCCGTATCAGGATGTTCTGTTCCAAATACTATTTCACTTATTTCCAATGATTTTTCATAGTATTCCAAAGTTTTCTCATATTCACCAAGAGAAGTATATATCAATCCTATATTGTTATAAGCAAGAGCTATATTAGGATGTTCTTCTCCAAATACTTTTTTCCATATTTCCAGTGCTTTTTTGTGGTATTCCAAAGCTTTATCATATTCACCAAGCTTATTATATACATCGCCTATGTTATTATAAGACATAGCTGTATCAGGATGTTCTTTTCCTAATACTTTTTCACTTATTTTCAATGACTTTTTGTGGTATTCCAAAGCCTTGTCATATTCACTAAGAGAAGCATATACTAATCCTATATTATTATAAGGTATAGCTATATCAGGATGTTCTTTTCCTAATACTTTTTCATAAATCTTCAATGATTTCTTGTGGTATTCCAAAGCTTTATCATATTTACCAAGAGAATCATATACCAAGCCTATATCATTATAAGATTCTGCTGTATCAGGATGTTTTTTTCCATATACTTTTTCATAAATTTCTGCAAGTTTTTTATTCCATTTCAGTGCCTTATGATAATCAATGCTTACGCCTTCACCATTCTTATACATATATGCAAGCCATTCTATTGCTTCAGTACACTCCTCTTCCGCAGATTCTGTCAGAAGCTGAACAGCTATTTCGACATTGATTTCAACATCTACGCCTTTCAGATAAGCCATACCTAATAAATATTTATCATATGGACTGATTTTATCCGGTGTTTTTCCGGAACAGGAAAGCATATTGAGAATAAGCGTGCGAAACTTCTCCGGATTTCTTGCGTCTATGCTGTCCGGAATACCATTATAATATTTTTTCAGAGCAGAAGCGTCTGTTTTTTGCATTTCAGCAGGCAGAATTTTTTTTATCTTCTCTTACTGCCATAGGATATTCGACTTCCATAACGTAATTCTTTTCTTGTACAAGGTTCGGTGTGACAAGCATTGTGAAAAGTTCACTTTTTTTCAGTGCGTTTTCAATGGAAACATTAAAATTCTCACCGGGCAAAAGAAATTCATCATATCAAATAGCAGTACCAATCAATTTGTCATTCTGGTGAATTAATTTCATAAGTTCATTGGCATATTGCCTGTCTTTCTTACGATAACTCAGAAAGATATACGAATCAAATGCACTGCGAATCTCCTCAACAAGTTCATTGCTAATCAAAACAGATTCAAGATATTTTTTCAGATTTTTTTCAGATTCTGATTGTACTGCACTCAAGTTTGGCATTTTAAACAAATGTAAACTTCCGCAGATTCTGTTAAACTCAGATTCCATACTGCTGTCTTCTAAAATCGGCAGCAATGCAATATGCTTTTCAGTTGCAATCCGCAATACATCTTGACGGGCTTTACAGGGCTGATAGAGAAATTTTGCAGTAACAGGAATAACTATCAGATTCATCTGCGTCAAATCAAAGAGAAAATTTTCTTCATCTTCAGGTTTATCGGGATTTTCTTCATAAAAAACAACACAATCTGCATAATGCAGAATCATATCAGATATTTTCTTAAAATACAGTTTGACATCGTCCGGATGACAAGTAAAAAATACCTTTGGCTTGTCCTGCGGAGATATATTTTCGTCTTTTGTAATATATTTCATATTTTACTCCTTATAATAAAGTAAAAATTCAATAATTGTACTGATACAAATCTGAACATCTTACGGAATATATGAGTTTTTCAGAACTTGTCCACATAGAAAAAATATGTTATAATAGTAGAACGAGACATACAAGTGATTTAACATATGCACAATGGGAAATAATAAAGTACTACTTTCCGGCAGTAAATATGAAAAAAGGGAGATGGTGAATGCAGTATTGTATCTGGTCAAAAAGACAAGAAAAGCAAATGGAAGAAATGAAAGGACGAAATCGGAACATAGTAACAGATATTATGGGTAATATTCTTTGCGTCAACGTTCATGCAGCAAATATCCCTGACACAAAAGATGGAGTATTCACTTTTGAAAAAGCACTGTTTTATTATCCGTCTATAGAAGGCATATGTGCTGACAGTGCTTACAAAAAGCTTTTATGTAGATTTTAGTTCTATGCGGACAGGTTCTCAGTCTGCGAAAACCATTATAGCAACACCAATAGAAGCATATAGATTAAGCTCCTTCATCTCCCGAATACTCCAGCCAGACATAAGCAGTTTTTCATAAATTATCTTTCTGTTAGGTGTCATAAATCTAAATCC
>CAMWRL010000030.1 GCA_947176685.1 uncultured Ruminococcus sp.
GTACAAGGACAATCATCACTGTCTGCGATAAACGTTTTGAATTTTCCATACAGGAACCTCCTTTAAAAAATATTATATATAAATTGTACAGTATTTCCAGCCGAATGTCAAGTCTTTCTATTAAATTCAATATTTCCTGATCCTAAAAAATTCCTGTCATAAATAACAGAAAAAAACATATCAGATTGTATAATATGCAGAAATTCAACTTTTAAATATAAATTTCTTTTTTTGCTATTGACTTCCTTTAGTGAATATGATATAATAAACGGAGTGCCGAATGTGGCGTTTTGTCTGATTTCAACAAAGTTGTACAGCGATTTTCTGTACGGAAAAACTATGTCAAAGAAGGTGTCGGAAATATCTTTACTTGATTATGAACTATGGCTGCCACGCAAAGAAAAAATCTGTTATTCAGACGACTTGCTGGATATGAATATTACCGCAAAACTTCTTGTCAACCGTTACTCCGCAGACCTTGACAGGTTTTTCAGAAAAAGGTCAGGCGAATCGGTCACACTCGAAACCGACAGCGACATTGCTATAAAATACAGTTTCAGAAGACTGAAGTATGAAGTGCGTTTCCCGATTAACGCACCTTTTGAAAAACTGGTGTATACTGTCAGGACAAACCGTCCGGTAATGCTGACTTCCACGGCAAAAAATCTGCTGGATGACATTGATACCCTGCTCAGCTATAAATGGAATATACATTTATATCACCCTGCCGGAAAGCTCTCCAGAAGCGACAGGGACGCATATATAAGATGTGTACTTATGTTTTTCAATACATATAATTGTTCGGGATTCAGTGCGGAACAGCTTATTCATTTGCGTGAACTTTTCTATAATCTTGATGTGGAATACGAAAACTATATTGGATTACTATATGAATACTGCGGTTCAAAACACAACAAGTCCCAACTTAATGCTTATTTTGAAAAAATCGGGAACGATGAAATTAAAAATCTGATTCTTGATGACATACTTTTTATGATTTCCTGCGGAAAGTATGACGCATCAAAAGAAAACAGACTTATTGACGGAGTTATAAAACTATACAGAAAAAACAAAGTTGAAATGCTTTACTTATACGAAACTATCAGAAATATCTGAAAGGAGTTGTCAACGGTCAGGGAAATTTACAAAAAGCTGCCGTACACACAATCAAACAAAAATATTTTTTTGGCAAATAATCAGAGAAAGGAATTGTTACTGGCACGGTATTGATATATCGTGTGTACCCGTGCGCTGACGGGGAATTTACGCCTTCGGAGTGTCGTGCCATACACATACGGCTGTTATGCCCGAAGTGGACACGTTGAAAAAGGAATGAAACATAGAAGTTTTCAGTAACGTAATACTATGGGAAGTCAGAAAATCAAACAGATTTCTTTTGAAAACAAAAATACATCATCTGCAATTATATACAGAGCTACAGGTCCTTCAAGGTCTGTCAACGAAATCGACTATGATTACAAACAGCTACAACAGTCTTCCGTAATGAAAATCACATATCAGGACTCTTGCGATACCATCAGTACACAGGAATTTGATAACAGCGAAGCTATAAATGTGAAAATTTCCGAACTGGTCGAAACGGGTGACATACGTGAACCGAAAAATAGTATAAAATTTCCTAAAGTCGAATACAACGATATTACAGAAAAGCTGCTTCTCAACTATGAACCAATCCGTATGCAGAATTTATGCGACTCAAAATCGGGACTCTGGGCAAGTATGGGAACACGTAAAATTCAGGTTACTATAGATAAGAACTTTTGTCCCGAAACCACAAAGGAAATACGAATTGTATTCAACAGAGCTGATTCCGTGGAACTTCCGGAAAAAATAACATCGGGGGACTATGTTGTTGCTGACCAGAGAAATCAGGCAGTAGTAAACATAGACACTGACGTTATGAGCAAGGCTTTTACAGGAAATTTTGAAAACAGAAAGTATCTTACTTTTTCCGGATATATCGAAATAATGACCGATATGTCTGCGAGTATCAAAAAAATATTCAGAACTGAAATCAAAATCGCCGTCATAAATACAAACCCCGATGTCTGCGACAAAATCGACAAGCATATTGTATCAATTGACTTCGGTACATCGTCATCGTGCGTTGCTTACTATGATGACAGCGGTCAGAAAGCTTTGAAAACACTTTGCGAAGTCGAAAGCGTGGAAAATGAAAATATCTTTGAAAACCCTACCAACATAATGGTTTATGACTGGAAAAGCCTATATAAAGAATGGATTGAGGATACTGACAATGTACCAGTACTTACAAAAAGCGATTTTCAGGCGCATCTCCGCAATATGAGTACCGGAGACGGTCTAAAGTCCATTTTCGACTTCGGATATACTGTAAAGGAAGTCCTTGCAGGTGAAGAACCCGCTGAAAAAAGACAGCTCGACTCAATACAGACGCTTCTGAAAATGATTCCATATCAGATTCAGGTTGAAAAAGAAGAACTTCAGGTTATTCCGTATGACAAGACAGACGAATATGTATACATAGTCGACGACCCCAAAAAACAGGATATTCAGCATTTTGACCCTGTAGCATTCTATGGCTATCTTATGGGAAGAAGCGTAAACAACGTCCTTGAGGGCAAAATATATCTTACATTCCACGTAACCTCACCTGTAAAGTTTAACGACAATGTAAAGAAAAGTATTTCCGATTCACTCAGATACGGCTTCCAGCGTTCTGTTCCCAAAACACTGCGCAACAGGGTAAAGGTTGAAATGAAAAACGCTGAACCTACTGCTTATATCGGCGCAATATGCGGTACTGAATATCTGCCGATGCCTACGAAAGAGGGCGAAAGAAAATTATTTGCCGTGTATGACTTCGGCGGCGGTACGCTTGACTTCTCATTCGGCGAACTGACATTTGATGAAGAATATTATGCTCCGGCAATCACGATAAAAAGAACCAACGGTTTTGACAACGCCGGCGGTGAACGTATCATTGAAAAAATTTCCTATGAAATCTACTGCCGCAACATAAATATGATGATTGAAAACGATATTCCGATAAAAATTCCTTTCGGTGAAAGGATTCCGGATAATCTCCCGTCCAAACTCAAAAGCGAATCAAGCGACGCAAAAGCTAATCTCAGCGTTATAAGCGAAAGAATTTCCAGAAAGCTTTTTGAGGGCAGAAACTACAACGAAAACGATAAGGTTACAATGTACGACTGCAACGGCGATGAAGTCGCTGATATAAGATTCAGTTTCGATATAGACGAAATTGAAGGTTACATTGAAGACATCATTAAGGAAAAAGTTGAAATATTCTCTCAGGAAATGGATATGGCATTCCGCAGCACCGAAGGCTACAGAAAATCCGATGTATATATATTCCGTGCCGGAAACAGCTCAAGAAGCCAGATAGTACAGGAAAATATGGCGAGAATATTTCCAAACAACAATGTACAGCTTGTTGACCAGATTGGCGACGGAACTGAAACCAACAAACGTTACGCAATCACTCCTAAGACAGCCGTAGCCCTCGGACAACTCAGTCTCAACGATATGATTGTATATGGCGATGTTGCAAAATTCAAATATTTCATTGGTTTTACCGTTGCGAACAATTTCAGAAACATTGAGGTTGACCCCGAAAGCAAAGATTGGGTCAAGTTCAGAAAAATTATGAAAGACGAAACTGATATTGAATTCCGTGAAATCCTCGACAAGAATGAAAAACCGCTTCTTATTGAAACTCCCGACTCAAAGGGTAAGACAATATTTGTCCGTATCAAGGACGAATGTACTGTCGAATACTGTATAGTTGACGGCGACTGCGTATTTGGTGAGGAGGAAATCCACACCATCAACGTCAAGACAAGAAGTTTTGATGATGTCAACTGATAAAAAGGAGATTATATCACAATGTTCCAAAAAGAATATGAGAGCATTTCAGGTAAAGTCGACCTGACAGCCGGACTTATGAAAGGAGGAGTTACCTATGAGCGATAAAGATTTATTAAAAGAATTAGCTAAAATTCTGAGAAAAGAAATGCCCGATATACTTGATGTATATTATTCAAATATCAATAAAAATAATTCATACAGACAGATTTACACTGCTTTCGGAGATTACATTAGAATTGAACGGGAAAATTTAAGCAATGTTATTTTTCCGGAAAATTATATTGAGAAATATTGTAAAGATTCATTATATTGGGCAATGAAAAATGAAATCAAAACAACACTCTCAAATGAAATCAAGGAAATTTTAGAAGAAATCAAACAATGCAAGAAATTTTTCGGGGAATCAACATCTCAGAATCCCACTAATCCTGTTGATACATCTGAAACTGACAAATTAAAAGAAGAAATTGACCGTCTAAACAGAGAATTAAAGCAAAAGCAAGAAGAATTACAGCAAAAGAAAAAAGAACTTGCCTCTGCAAATAGTACTATACGTAACTTTACTGACAGTGACAAAAGTACTGCTGATAATGACGAGCTGGAATCACTCCGCAAGAAAGTTGAAGACCTTGAAAGTGAAAAAGCTGCTATGTTATCAAATGAACAGACAGCTTTGGGTAAAATTCATGCATTCACGATACACAAAGAAGAAATTGAGCAAGAAAACGCATCTCTTAAAACTGCAAATACAAATCTCAATAATGACCTCAGCAAAGCCAATGAAGAACTTAACTCAGCAAAGACTGAACTCAACTCAACCAAGAGCGAACTTAACACAACCAAGAATGAACTCACGGAAACCAAGAGTGAACTCAGCACAGTCAAGAGCGAACTCAATCCAACCATTAGTGAACTCACAACCACTAAGACTGAACTCACGGAAACCAAGAGCGAACTCAGTGCAACCAAGAATGAACTCATTGAAACCAAGAGCGAATTTAACTCAACCAAAGCTGAACTCAGCGAAGCTAATGACAAACTCAGCAAAGTCAATGATGAACTCAGCACAATCAAGACCGAACTCTACTCAACCACGAATCAACTCGGCATAAACAAGGCTGAACTCATTGAAACCAAGAGCGAACTCAGCACAACCGAGAGCGAACTCACTGCAACCAAGATAAAACTCAGCGAAACAACGAATGAACTCTGCAAAACCAAGAACGAACTCAGCGAAATCAAAAACGACCTTGTAAGAACTGAAACAAAACTCAACGGTTACGAAAACGCTACAAAACTATATGGCGAAATCTATAATTGTATGACCAAATGCGAATCCGTAAATCCGGCATTTGCGGATATGGGAATCAGAGAACCTGAAGACAATTACGAAGCTTTGCCGTACAGTGAACGCATAAAATTTATAACGCACTTCTCACCGGACTACGGCTTTGCAAGAATCATATACAACGCTCTCGACAACTACAAAAATAAAGAACACACTCCCATAACCGAACAGGAACAACAGCTTATTTCAGCAATAAACGACTATTACCGAAAGTTACTCGGCAAAAGCAGTTATGACGCTCTCGATTACCTTGACATAATCAAAAACAACAAACACGGTAAGGAAACTGATTTCAAGCGTCAGTCTATGAAGTCACTCACTGAGCCACGCCGTACGGACTTCTATACAGTAAAGGACATTTATGTACCGGCTCTCCGCAGACCAGATGACGGCTCAATTGACAAGAAAGCAATCGTGGAAGCTGAATAATGCTGATTAATCACGAAACTATAACAAACACTCTTGGACCCGGAAAACGTTATGTTATCTGGGTTCAGGGCTGTAATAAGAGATGCTTCAACTGCATAAATCCCAGCGGTCAGAAAATGGACAGCGGTTATGTAAAAAGTATGGAAGAAATAAAAAAATATATACTGTCCCTTGACGGCATACGTGGAATAACTGTCAGCGGCGGCGAACCCCTGTTGCAGTATAACGAACTCAGGAAACTTGCTTTCTGGATAAAGTCCCGTACAGACCTTGATATTATGCTTTATTCCGGATATACTTACAGCGAAATATTACGTAAACACCCCGATGCGGAATCGTTTTTTAAAAATATCGACATATTCATTGACGGCGAATACGTTGATAAACTGAACACTGGTTCTATGTACAGAGGTTCGGACAACCAGAATATTTATTTTTTCACTGACAGATACAGGTCTTATGCCGAAAAAATACTATCATCAAAACAAAGGGATTTTTCTTTTGAAATTGACGGCAGCGGCGAAATATATTTCATAGGTATACCGCCGGAGAATTTTTACAGACAATTTTTACAGGAACTGGAGGAATCAGAATGAGTGGCAGAAAAGCCTCAGAAGTAAACACCCTGCTCCGCAGCGGCGAAAAAACAAGAAGTGCTTCAATGGATATTCTGAATGATGCTTACAAAAATGCCCAGTCAGCCTGCCGAAAACTAAAAAAAGTCTATGACGAAACGGAAAAAGAGTTTTCAACGGCTGAACTGGTTGTTTCTGACGAAGCTAAAAAGGAATTTCCGGACGCCGCAGAAAAACTTGAACTTGAATGCAGAAAATTTATAAATGAGTTTTCCAATAACAGGAATACCTACATACTTGACGTAAATGACGGAATTTATAAAAGTCTGTTAAGTAAATACGCAAGTGTTGACAGCAAAGCCGACAATATCAGAAAACTTATTGCAGACAAGATACGCAGCAGCGGTCGAAGCGACCCTTGGTACTGCGACAGCGAATACACCGCCGCCCGTAATATTGAAACAGAATACAGAAATCTTTCCTCCGAAGTAAGCTCAATGAGAGGTACATTTTCGTCAGTATGCACCAAAGCCGCCAACAATGAAGCGATTATTTCAAGCCGTAAAACTCAGCTCAGAAAACTGCGCAAATCCATTGACGACCTTACACAAAAGGCTGAAAAGGCTATCGAAACAAGACAACACGCCAACTCGGTAAAAAACGCAGTACAAAAAGAATTTAATGATATTGATTTGGCTGTTGCTGAAAAATTCCTTGCTGACGGTTACTCAGGACTTTCCGCAGAAGTTGAGAACTTTATGAAACAGTCCGACAATGATGTTATCAACAGTTATTCCAGTATTTCAAACAAGATTTCAGTTTTCAGCAGCGAACTCAATAAAGTATACAGTGCTTTCCTTGAACGTCAGGGACAGATAAAAGCTATGATTGATGACGTTTCCAAAAGACTGGACAACAGGATTTTTTCAAATCCCGAAGACGAATTCAAACCCGAAAACAAACGTGGTGAAAAAATGTCACTCTGTACTTTTCTGGAACAGTACAGCGATACGGACTATCCCTCACTGATTTCCGGACAGCTCAGTAAAATCAACTCTATGTACACAAATGAAGAATTTGACAAAGCCGAAACGGCTCTTTCAGCTTTGGGAGAATTAATAGAAAAGGCTTCGGATAAGGCTGTAATGATTCACCAGAATATGAAAAAGACTATTTTCAATATGCTGAGTATCAAAAAAGTTATGCTCAAAATGAACTATGATGTAAAGGTAGTTAAAAACGGCAACTTTCTGAATGACGGTTACTGCATTGAATGCACCGCCGGAGACGAAATTATAAAATATGACAGAGTGTCCGTTGTTGATGACGGAAAGCCTGTTATAGACATTGACCATAAGGAGTCATCAAAAGGTACGTGCGGTTCAAAATGGAAAGATATAAGAAGCGAACTGTCCGGAGAAGGTCTCATCATTGAAGACATAACAAAAAACGGTCGCTCAATTTTCGGAACACCGCCGGCTTCTGCGCAGTCCGAAAAAATCTTGTCAACAAGTACAGACTGATACAGGAGGTCTAATATGGAAGAAGAAGAATTACAAAGGGAAATATTACAGGCAATCCGAAATATTGCCTCATACAATGAAAACAATCTTTCAATACAGGAAATAACCAAGCCTGTCATTCTGAAATATATTGACAACTATCCGCAAGTTGTTGCAAAGAAGATAACAGCCGAAACCAAAGACGAACAGCTGCTTTATATAAAAGGTCTGATAAGGCTGTACCCTCTGACTGCCAGAATCCTTGATGATGTTTTCAGCGACGAATTTAACAAGGCGAATTTCACTAAGGAAAACTTTTCTGAAAATGTTTCTGAATGGTTTGACATTACCGAAACTATGCGCAAACATTTTACAAGAATGATAAGCAGTATCCGCCGTATAAGCTTTGAAGAACTCATCAGCCAGCTTAAAGATGAAATCTCAGAGTTTGAAAACGAAAAGGAAGAACATCAGCAGGAACGCAGCAGCCTTGCTGAACTGCAAAAATCCAAATCCGGAATCATTCGGGAAATAGAAGCCCTCAAACGTGAAACTGAAGAACTGCGCACAAACACCAGTGACGAAGAACTCAAACGGCAAAAAGAAACTCTTGAAGCTGAAAAAAATGCTCTTAAGAAAAAGTCCGAAGAAAATAAAAATCAACTCCAGAAACTGAAAGCGGAACTTGAAAAAATCAAGAAACCAGATAACCAGAAGTTTGACAAGGCATTGAAAGAATTTTCAAAAGTGCTTGCAACTATGCCGGATGACGAGGCTGACTAAAATGGAAAACAGAATCATTGAAAATTTAAGAAAAGAAATGGCAAAAGGTGAAAACTTTTTCATTATGTACGGAAAATATATCCACGACTTATTTATGTACAACCTTTATATCGGCGTATGCGATATGAAACATACTCTGCAAAGGTACTTTCTTGATGAACTTGGATATGATTATTTCGTCTATATAAAAAATGACAACTTTGAAATATGGAATCTCCTGAACGGAAATTTCAGCATATGCAATGATATGTTTGACGGAAAGGCAACTGCCGGAGACGATTCGGACGAAATGAGCCTTGACGATATGGACGAAAAACCGGAAACACAAGACAACTCCGCACAGGAAACCGCCGAAAATGAATCAAACTCCCAGTCTGAAAATTACTTCCTCAAATCTGTAAAATATACTCAGGACAATCCTGACAAAAAAATCATATTTTTCTTTGAGGACTACGAATGGACAACCGGACTTTATAAAGGTTCAAATGACGACTGTCTCGGCTATATTGAAAAACTCAAGGATTTATGCAAACTGAAAAATACAGTTGTTGCCGTAAGTATTGAAGAAGCCAATATGCTTCGGAAATACAATTTCAACCTTGACGGTAAAAACGTTAATATGGTCGGCTCGCCTGCCCTTGACGAAGTATATTATACATATCTGCGTATGTATCTCCGTAACCGCAAATCTTCCATAAATTCTGCCGACTTTATGGAACTGTGTGATATTTCTGACGCTGTGGCTTCCGGTGAAAAGTCGCTGAATGAGTCAATAAAAGTTTTCAATAACATTATGGACAAGTCGGACGGACAAATCAGAAGAAGCGACTTTGAAGAAACCCTCGATAAAATTATTGAGGAAAAAGTTACCCTTGATGACGTTGTACTGGACGAACGTGTAAAAATAAAAATAAGTAATCAGATAGATGAGTTTCTGAAAGCTGACAGCAAGAAAATGCTTTCTCTTACCAAGGGTCTTATTCTGACAGGACCATCTGGTACAGGTAAGACATTTCTTGTAAAAGCACTCGCAAATGACAAGAACTGTCTTTTTCTTAACCCGTCACTTTCCGACCTCAAGGGCGAATACGTAGGTCAGACCAGTCCGAAAGTAAAACGGCTCTTTCAGAAAGCAAGGGCTTGTACTCCGGCGATTATATTCATTGACGAAGCCGATACCGTATTTCCCACACGCAATTCCGAAGCATCAAACGAAGGCGACAGCTTCGCCAAAGATATGGTGAATCAATTTCTTGTTGAAATGGACGGTCTTACAACCGGCAACAGCAAGGTTTTTGTAATAGCGGCTACCAACAGGCTTAACATTCTCGACAGTGCAATAAAAAGCCGTCTGGGAACACCTGTCGAAATACCTTTGCCCAACGCCGAAAACAGGGAAAAGCTTTTTGACAAGAATCTTTCCAAAAAAGGAATGGTCGGATTCAAGGACTTTTCTTTCAGAAAAGACTTCATACCAAAAACCAACAGACTTTCGGGCAGGGATATAAAGGACTTTGTTGACAAGCTTGAACAGGCTGCACAGCTCAGGGGTCAATTGCTTTCTTCATACAAGAAAGAAGAAGATATTAAAAATCTTTTTGATGCCACACTGAATGTATTTGAAAAAGACCGTGTAAGACAGTTGCAGGAAAAGCTGAATATACAGATTATTGATTCGGCAGGATGCAGACAGTCTTATAGTACAATAATAGGTTATGAAACAGAAAAAAATGCATTTGACAATCAGGTGAAGATGTTCGACAGGAAAGAACGTGAAAAAGCAGACTTCTACAGGATAAAACCTAAAAAAGGTATTCTGCTTTATGGTCCTCCCGGCAACGGTAAGTCCAGACTTGCGGAAGCCGCCGCAAAGGAAAACAACCTTTACTTTATGAAGATAACAAGTGACGTTTTCACAAAAATCAGCCCCAGTGAACAGAATAAAACCCTTATTGAAATATTTGACGGTGCATTACAACTTTCCGAAATGTGTACCAAGGAAAAAGGTGTATTACTTTTCTTTGATGAGTTCGATTCGCTCGCAGCTTCTGAACGGCTCGACTCCAGAATAAGAGGCACAATGCTTACTCAGCTTGATGATGAAAAGACTTTGCGCAATCCTGAAACCAAGGTGCTTTTTGCAGCGGCAACGAATTTTTACGAAAGACTTGACGAGGCTATGATTAGAGAAGGCAGAATAGACGAAAAGTTTGAAATGAGCAATCCCAGATATCTGGACGGAATCAGAATGATGAAAATGTTCCGTGAACAGCAAACGCATATATCGTTCAGCGATGACGATATAGAGTACGCTTACAACAAACTGATTGACGAAACCCAAAAAGGTAAACAGAAATCTTTCAGAATCCAGTATATCGAACAGTTTATTATAAACGGCTTCAGCAATGATGAAACCGAAGACAAAATGAAACGAATATTTGAAGTCAACTCTCATAGATATATGCCGTCTGGGGCTGATATAAAGGGATATTTTGATAAACTTGTCCGTGCAGCGTACGAGAATGACAGCTACGATTACAGCAGAAGTTATGGAGAACGTGAGTATCTTCTCATAAACCGATATCTGATTGATGACGTTCGGGTAGGATGATTCAATGAAAGACAAATCACAGATTTATCTGTCTGAAAAACTTACAGACAAAAATCCGGAAGTACTCCGGAAATATAGTCCATCGTCCGTAAAAAAGCGTTTTCAGGCTGAGAAAAAAGAATATATAAAGCAATGTACAGAAACTTATAACAGAATACTTGCACAAAAAAGAAATTCAAGAAAAGTTCCAATACCTCAGAACCATAACCCACAACTCAATGCTCCTCAAAGAAAAAGACGCTCAAAAGCTCCGTTGATATTGTTTTTATTGCTGACAACAGGAGCTTTGGGGGGCTTTGGATATAACTACTTCTTTGATGAAGATATTCCCACAACTATCAACAGCCTTTTGACGGCAAAAAGCAATAATCCACCGCTTACTACAGAAGCATTGCAGACTATAAAGAAAACTACCGCAAGCACTACAACAATAAATACTACAACGACAAGCACTTCCACAACAAGCACTGCCACGACAAGTACTTCCACAACAAGTACTTCCACAACAAATACTTCTACAACAAGTACTTCCACGACAAGCACTGTCACGACAACTATTGCATATACTTCCGAAAAACCGTCTGTTTATGCAGTAAATAATATGTATGGTCAGTTAATTATAAAAAGCGAAAGTATTTCCGGTTATACAACAGACTATGTTGTGAACGACGGAAAATATGATACAGTCAGAAATAACCTCCGGAACAGCTGGCACGTAACCGCTAAAAATACAGTTACTTCTTACGGGGTGACATGGTATGAGTTATGGGACTCCGATGACGGTGACTATTACGGTTGGGTAGACGAAAATTATATTTACTTTTACCCATCCGAACCGGCTGAAGTAACTCCGGTAAATATGCAAGGTCATATTAACTGTCACGGAGTTTCGATAGCAGGCTTCCCTACTGAGTATGTCGTGAATTTCAAGAGATTCAGCAAAAGTAATCTGGTAAGACAGGAACTCGGCAACAACTGGCACATAGTCGCCAAAAACAAATGTTCGTCATACAAAGTAACGTGGTATGAGTTATGGGACGCAGATGACGGTGACTATTACGGTTGGGTAGATGAGTATTATATTGATTTCAACTGACAGCAGGATAAAGAGCGTTAAATATAACGCTCTGTATTTTTGCGGTCTGTAAGAAAGGAAAGATAAATTTATGGCATCACCATTGGCAAACAGAATACGTCCTAAAACACTTGATGACGTTGTGGGACAAGAGCATATTTTAGCAAAAGGAAAACCACTCCGCAGAATAATCGAAAGCGGATATGTACCGAATATGATATTTTATGGAAGTTCCGGAGTAGGCAAAACAACCGTAGCCAGCATTATAGCCGAAAACTGCGGAATGTCGCTCCACCGTCTAAACGGTACAAATGCATCTGTTTCCGACATAAAGGACGTTATCGCAGATATAGGAAGTTTTGACAGTGCAAACGGTATACTTCTGTACCTTGACGAAATACAGTATCTCAACAAGAAACAACAACAGACACTTCTTGAATACATAGAAAACGGCGATATAACATTGATAGCTTCAACTACCGAAAACCCCTATTTTTCCGTATACAACGCAATTATAAGCCGATGTACCGTATTTGAGTTCAAACCAGTGACGGCACAACAGATTATTCCGGCAATAAAAAAAGCTTTCGGAATACTGTCCGCAGAAAACGGAACGGAAATAATCGCCGACAAGGAAACGTTTGATATTATCGCATATAATTGCGGCGGAGACGTTCGCAAGGCTATGAATACCGCTGAACTTGCGGTTATGTGCGGAGACACTATAGACGGAAAAATAATTATAACTCCGGAATCTCTTAAAATAATCGCCCAGAAAAGCAATATGCGTTATGACCGTGACGGCGACCAGCATTATGACATATTATCGGCGTTTCACAAGTCGGTGAGGGGTTCGGACGAAAACGCCGCTTTGCATTATGCCGCCCGACTTATTGAAGCCGGAGACATAGTACCGTTATGCAGACGGTTGCTTTGTATAGCCGCCGAAGATGTAGGACTTGCATACCCGCAGGCGATAATGATAACTAAAGCCTGTGTGGACTCCGCATTACAGCTTGGACTTCCCGAAGCCCGTCTGCCTATTGCCGAAGCCGTTATTTTACTTGCGACTGCTCCGAAATCCAACAGCGCATACAAGGCGATAAACTCCGCACTGGAAGACCTGAAAAATTGTGATGCACTGGACTTTCCCAGACATCTTCAGAATACGCATCTTGACGGACAAGGTGCAGCCGTTGCCGGACAGAACTATCTTTATCCGCACGACTTCCCCAACCACTATGTAAAACAACAATATCTGCCGGACACTCTCAAGGGAC
>CAMWRL010000031.1 GCA_947176685.1 uncultured Ruminococcus sp.
AGATTAAGCTGTCCGTGTCACTTCGGGCTGGAAAGCGTTCTGAAATACGAGGCTGCTAAAATAGGCGGTGAAAATATCCGTGTCAATGACGGAAAAGTGAGTTTTACAGGAAACGAAAATATTCTTGCAAGAGCTAATATATGCCTGTCCACTGCCGAACGTGTGATGATTGAACTTGCGGAATTTAAGGCAACGACTTTTGAGGAGCTTTTTCAGGGCGTGAAGTCCATAGAGCTTGAACGCTGGATTGGTAAAAAGGACGCATTTCCGGTAAAGGGCTATTCACTTGATTCGGCACTGCACAGCGTTCCGGACTGTCAGGCAATCGTAAAGAAAGCCGCTGTTGAACGTCTGAAAGAAAAGTATGGTATAAACTGGTTTGAGGAAACAGGAGCAACTGTACAGATAAAATTCAGTATTCTGAAAGACGTAGTAACAGTTTATCTTGATACAAGCGGAACAGGACTTCACAAGAGAGGGTACAGACGTAATTCAAATGCCGCACCAATCAAGGAAACACTTGCCGCCGGAATAATAGACCTTGCAAGAGTAAGACCGGATTCTATAGTATGTGACCCGTTCTGCGGAAGCGGTACGCTTCTTATTGAAGCGGGTCTGAAAGCTCTCCGGATTGCACCTTGCATAAACAGGCGTTTTTCCGCTGAAAAATGGTATTGCATTCCGGCAGAGGTGTGGCGTGAGGAAAGAACCCGTGCTATTGATAATGTAGACCGTTCAGCAAAATTCGAGGGAATCGGATTTGATATAGACGATTCAGCAGTAGCACTCACGCTTGACAACGCCCACAAAGCAGGAATAAAGTCCCGTCTGAAGATTGAACAGGCAGATATTTCAAAGTTTAGACAGCCCGAAAACTCCATAGTTATATGCAATCCGCCATATGGCGAGAGACTTCTTGAAATCCGTGAAGCCGAAAATATTTACAGACAGATGGGAAAGGTTTTCGGAAAGGGCAGCGGTCAGTCAAGTTATATCATCTCTCCGCACGAGGAATTTGAAAGCTTTTTCGGCAAAAAGGCAAAAAAACGCCGAAAACTCTATAATGGTATGATAAAATGTCAGTTATATATGTACTTCTGATATGAACTATTTTCTGAAAAGAAAGATACTCAATTTATTTTTTCCGAACCGCTGTCCGGTATGCGACGAACTTATCAGGGAAAATGACCGTTTCTGTCCGGAGTGTACGGACAGGCTTACTCCATATACCGGAACTTTCAGTATAACAGGCGCAGCGGAATGTTTTTCGGCACTTGTGTACGACAAGGCTGTAAAATCAGCGGTTTTTCTGCTCAAAAAGGGCGGCTGCGGCAATGCTGACTATGCATTCGGCGCATATCTTGCGGACGTACTCAAAGATAACAATATTCCTGACAGAGTTGATTTTATTGTCCCCGTGCCTATGTCGGAACAGTCACGGCGCAAACGTGGTTATAATCAGTCGGAGCTTATATCAGAAGCCGTCAGTGCTGAAACAGGAATACCAGTCCGGAGCGTTGTGCGAAAAGTCCGAAACACCGGTGAACAGAAAAAACTTGGCAGGGCAGGCAGAAAACTTAATCTGAAAGACGCTTTTGAAGTTACAGAAGATGTTTCCGGTAAGAAGATACTTTTGATTGACGACATCTGTACTACCGGAAGCACTTTTTCGGAAATCGCCGTAATGCTCAGGAAAAACGGTGCGGAAAATGTATATTGTGCCTCTGCTATGAAGGCTTTAAAAAAATCAGGTACATAGAATGTTATGTACCTGATATTTTTTGTGAGACTATTTCAATAGCTTTGTTGTACTGTTCGTCAGAATTGTCATTGTTTTCTACAACGTAATCCGGAGTGATTCCGATACCGTCATAACAGTCAGAAACAGTTGTCTTATATTCTGCTATTGTTAAAACTACCGCACCGCCGTTTGAAAGCTCCGTGGTGGACTGCATAACACCTTTACCATAAGTCGTTGTACCGATTATTTCGGCTTTCCCGAAGTCTTTCAGTGATGCTGCAAAAAGTTCAGCGGCACTTGCCGTGTGACCGTTTACAATGACTGTCATAGGCAGATTTATTTCCGATTCGTCAGAGTAAACTATAGTTTCTGAATGTCCGTCACTGTATTCAGCGGTAGCGATTATGCCTTCGGGCAGAAGCGGGTCGAGACAGTCCTCAAGTGCATCAAGAAGTCCTCCGCCGTTTTCACGCAGGTCAAATATAATACCCTTTGCACCGTTGAGAGTAAGTCTTTCCAGTACGTCCGTAAATTGCTGGGAGGTATTCTGTTTGAAACCCGAAATTTTTATATAACCGATATAGTTGTTCAGCATTTCACCCGTTACGGTCACAACTTCAATAGGACGGCGTTTCAGTGTATAGGTATTGTCAACACCGTCACGGCGTATTGTAAGAGTTACTTCCGTGCCGTCCGTACCGGACATAAGCTCTATGGATTTTTCAAAACCTGTTTCAAGTACATCACTGCCGTTTACAGATACTATGAAGTCACCGGCTTTTATATCCTTTTCGCTTACCGGAGAATCGGGCATTATTCCAGCGATTTTTATATAACCGCTGTCGTCTTTTTCGAGCGTTAAACCTAAACCGGTCATTTCGCCTGCATTGTCGCTTTTTTCGTCCGTGTACTCGTCAGCCGTAAGGTATCTGGAATATTTATCATTGAGTCCGGACACGTAGCCTTTGAGAATACCGTCATTTATATTGTTTTCATCAATATCGCCATAGAAGTTTTCGTGTACGAAAGAGTCCATAGCCTGTAGTGAGTTGTATTTGCGGGCTTTTTCGTTGACATCAACCACCCTTTTGTTGAAGCTCTGCAACGTGAAAAATGATGTCAGTATGAAAGTTACCGCCGAAGCTATCGCAATAAGGCTTATCGCTAAACCGAGACTTATTTTTTTATTCATTATACCATCGCTTTCTGAAAAGAAAAGGGCAGTTTTTTTAATATACTGCCCGTTTGTTTTTATCGGCTTACATAGTCTTCAGGATTCTGCTGTTGACCGTTGACACGCACTTCAAAGTGCAGATGCGCACCGGTTGACCAGCCTGTTGAACCTACTGTACCGATTGTCTGACCCTGCTGAACATAGTCTCCAACAGAAACAGATGCAGAAGTCATATGTCCGTAGAGAGTCGAATATGTACCGTCGTGCTGAATTATGACATAGTTTCCGTAACCTCCGCCGCAGCCGCAGCTTGAAGTCTTGGCGTAGTTGTGGGTGCAGGAGTTGCTCACATATGTAACAGTACCGGCTTTTGAAGCGCATATTGAACCGCCCATTATACCGGCATCACCGATGTCAATACCCTTGTGCTGTGTTCCCCAACGTTGAGCAAATGGGCTTGATATGTAATAGAATCCCGGTGTAGGCCATGTAAATCCTGATGATGACGGTGCAGGAATTGTAACTGTTGTAGTAGTTGTTGTAGTTGCAGCAGTAGTAGTTGCGGTTGTGGTTGTTGTGGTTACTGTTGTTTCAGCGGAAGTAGTTGTAGTAGTAGTGGTTGTTTCTTCCGGAATATTGCTGTATGTAGTGGTAGTAGCTGTTGTGGTTGTGGTGTATACAGGAAGTGCAGTAGTAGTGGTAGTAGTTGTTGTTGTCGTTGTTGTCATTGCAGCTTGTCTTGAAGCTTCCTGTCTTTCAGCTTCTCTTGAAGCTTCCTGTCTTTCGGCTTCTCTTGAAGCTTCTTGTCTTTCAGCCTCTCTTGAAGCTTCTTGTCTTTCAGCTTCTCTTGAAGCTTCTTGTCTTTCGGCTTCTCTTGAAGCTTCTTGTTGTCTTTCGAGTTCCCTTGAAGCCTCTTGTCTTTCGGCTTCTCTTGAAGCTTCCTGTTGTCTTTCGAGTTCTCTTGAAGCTTCTTGTCTTTCAGCTTCTCTTGAAGCTTCCTGTTGTCTTTCGAGTTCTCTTGAAGCTTCTTGTCTTTCGGCTTCTCTTGAAGCCTCCTGTTGTCTTTCAAGTTCTCGTGAAGCTTCTTCAATAGCGGCACGCTTTTCATTTTCGATTCTTTCGGCTTCTAAACGTGCGGCTTCTTGTTCAGCTATAATGCGCCGTTGTTCTTCCTCGTAACGTCTTTGTGCTTCTTCGGCGTGACGCTGGATTTCAGCTTGAATCATAGCTTCTTCATTTGCGAGGTCATCAAGATATTTCTGAGTTTCCGTTTTTGACTGGTCAAGACGTACCTGTTCAAGCTGTATTCTGTCTATAATTTCCTGAGTCTGCTCCATTTTGGAGTTAAGCTGTATAATTTCATCTGATTTTTCATTGACCTTTTTTTCCTGTTCCTCACGCTTCATCTGTAGCGAAAGTTTTTCGGCTTCAAGGTCTTTTTTGGATTTTTCAAGACCGTCTATTTCGTCAAGAAGCTTGTTTATAAGCTCCTCATCGTATGAAGCTATCCGGTTTACCATTTCCATACGTGACATCATGTCATAGAAACTTGCTGAACCTAATACAACTTCAGCGAGTTGGTCGTTTCCGGAAACGTACATAGTGCAAAGTCGCTTTTTGAACAGTTCGATGTTGCTGTTTATGAGTTCCTGCTGAATACCAATATCGGAATCAAGCTTGTTGATGTTGGCTTCTGTCTTGGAAATTTCGTCATTCAGTTTGTCGAGTTCATTGTTGAGCAGTAGAATATTCTGCTGAATAAGATAAATCTGGTCTGATAAAGTTTCCTGATAAGCTTTCTGGCTTGCCCTGTCACCCTCCAGTGAGTTCATCTGAGATTCATACTCAGCAATTTTAGCTTCATTTGCTTTTCTTTCCTCCTGAATTTCAGCGATTGTCTTGGCTGAAACATCGGTATGATTATCTGTTGCTGACGGATAACCGGCAACTATTCCGGCAGAAACTGCGGAACATGTTACAAAGGCAAGAATTTTTTTAACTATGATTAACTTTTTCATTATAAGCGGCAGTCGTTTTATGACCGCTGCCTCCTTTCATAAAAAACTATTTTACGGACTTATATAGTCAAGCGGATTAACGTCAACGCCGTCCACACGCAGTTCAAAGTGCAGGTGCGGACCTGTTGACCAGCCTGTTGAGCCTACTGCACCAATAGTCTGTCCCTGCTGGACGTAGTCACCGACAGAAACCGTTGCGTAAGCCATATGGGCATATATTGTGGAGTAAGTTCCGTCATGCGAAATCATCACATAATTTCCGAAGTCGCCGCCGCATCCACAACTGCCTTCCGGTTTTCCGTAATTGTGTTCGCAGGAGTTATTAACTGCTATAACTATACCGTCCCTTACTGCGCAGACCGTTGCGCCGTTAATGTCGGCATCGCCTATGTCAATTCCCCTGTGTGGCAGACCCTCACGTTCGCCGTGATAGCTTGTAATGTAATAGTAATTGGGGGTAGGCCATACATAAGGCTGTTGGGACGGCGGCGTAATCGGAACTGATTCAGGTTCCGGCGGAACCTGCTGTTCAAGCCACTGCTGATAAAGTCTGTCTTGTTCTTCTTTTTGTTGCTGTTCAATTTCCTGTTGGCGTTTCTGTTCAGCTTCCTGTTGCTGTCGAAGTAATTCTTCCTGTTTAAGTCTAATTTCTTCCTGTTGTTTACGACGTTGTTCTTCTTCGTAACGTTTCTGAGCTTCTTCAGCTTTTCGGCGGATTTCCTCTTGTATTTCCTGCTCCTGTTTGTCGAAGTCCGCACGGAGTTTTTCAGCATCTTCCTTTGAGTTCTGGATTTTAGTCTGCTGAGCGTTTATCTGTTCAACAATTGCCTGAGACTGTGCCATTTTTTCGTTTAGGGACTGTATTTCGGCAGTCTTTTCAGACTTTTTTTCCTCCTGCTCAGCAAGCTTTGCTTCAAGGCTCTGTTTTTCTGTTTCAAGGTCTTTTCTGTCTTTTTCCAGACCTTTTATGTCGTCCAGAACGGTATTTATAAGATTTTCGTCATACTCCGCCATGTTGTTGACAACTTTTACTCTCATCATCATATCATAAAAGCTTGCCGAACCCAGAAGCACAGAAATCATATTATCATTGTTTCCGGTCATATACATTACGCATAAACGTTTCTTGAAAAGTTCTATACTTTCGTCAACCTGTTTCTGACGTTCAACAATGCTGTAGTCCAGAAATTCAATATTATCACTGGCACGGTTTATATCGTTCTGCAACTTGTCGAGTTCCTGATTGAGAAGCGATATATTTTCCTGTATAAGTGAAATCTGTTCTGCAAGTGCCTGCTGGAAAGCCTGTTCATCGGAGAGATTTTCGCCCAGTTCTGAAATCTGTTTTTCATATTCGGCTATTTTTTCTTCATTCTGTCGTCTTTCCTGCTGAATTTCCGGAATAGTTTTGGCTGAATTTTCCTGAGCAGGATAACTTGCAACCACTCCGGCAGAAACAGCCGAACATATCAGAAAAGTGAAAATTTTCATTAATATTTTTTTCATAGCTGTCTGCCTCCATTTTATTCAGACGTTTATGTGCTTGCGTGTACTGATTACGCTTCCGACAGCTCCCAACAGCGAACCTATCAGTAAGTATCCTAAAAGGACGTATATTCTAACTTGCGAAAAGGGTATTATGTTGCCTGCGTTGAATGCTCTCATAAGTGCCGGCAGGGAGTTAAGTGTTCTGTAAATCGAACGATATATTACCCACGTTATAAAGAATGCGCCTGTTCCGGAAAAGAATCCGGTAATCATACCTTCCACGAAGAACGGCATACGAATAAATATGTTTGTAGCACCTACATACTTCATAATCTGGATTTCCTCACGCCTTGCATAAACGCTTGCCTTTGTGGTGTTGGAAATCATAATCAGCGACACTATTGAAAGCGCAACAATTACTGCGCCTGCAATAAGGGTTGCGATTTTCCGCAGGTCTATCAGAAATTCGGCAACCTGAGTTGAGGAGTTGACTTCCTGAACGTCAGGTATCATTGCTATTGAAGCTGTCGTATCATTGATTAAATCGTTGCTCTTTATTGTGATGCTGAAACCGTCCGGCATAAAGTCGTGTCCCTCAATATAATTGAAAATAACTCTGCCTTTGCTGTCAATCCAGTTTTCCATACGTTCAAGAGCCTGTTGTTTTGTTATATGTTCAACCTTGTTTATGTTGTCGATAGCTGAAAGTTCGGCTTCTATTTCGGCAACTCTTTCTTCCGGAGTACCTACGTTGAGGTAGACCGCAATTTCATTGTGGTCAGTAAGTCCCATAATTATTGAGTTTATGTTTATATAGAACAGTCCGGCGACTCCGACAAGCAGCAGAGATATAAGCAGTACGCAGAAAGTTGCAAAAGCCATCATTTTGTTTTTCCAGATATTTTCAACGCCTTGGTCGGTAAGGTATTTGAAACCGCTTAATTTCATGACGCACCTCCCTGAGACTGTTCAATGATAGAAATAAGTTCATCAGCGTCTTCTGACGGAACGGGTTTTTCCGGCTGACTGTCGTCATAATCGTCGATGTCACTGAAATCCATATCGGGAAATTCCGATTCGCCTAAAAGGTCCTCAGCATCCGAGCCGTCGTCCTGATTGAAGCTTTCCGGTACGGGCAGTATAGCCGGCTCAAAGTCCGTCAAATCATCAGATATACCGGCTACAATTTCATCAAATACTATCTGTCCGTCATTGATGTTGATTATACGTCCTCCGAAATGTCTTACAAGGTCGTGTTCGTGCGTTACCATAAGAATTGTCGTACCCTGGTCGTTGATACCTTTCAGCAGCTCAACTATTTCATATGACAGTTCAGGGTCAATATTGCCGGTCGGTTCATCAGCGATTATAAGCTGGGGGTCGTTGACCAATGCTCTTGCAATTGCCACACGCTGCATCTCACCGCCTGAGAGTTCGTCCGGATAGGAGTTGGCTTTTTCCTGTAGTCCGACAAGTCCTATAACGTATGGGACACGTTTCCGGATATGTTTTACAGGAGCGTCAATTACACGCATTACAAACGCTATGTTTTCATAGACGGTCATTGACGGAATAAGCCGGAAGTCCTGAAACACGAATCCCAATGTACGCCGGAACTCCGGAATTTTATTTTTTTTGAGGTTTTCAAGATTATAGCCGTTTACGGTGACCGAACCGCTTGTAGCGTCTATTTCCTTGAGAAGCAGTTTAATCATTGTACTTTTTCCCGCACCTGACGAACCTACGACAAAAGCAAAGTCACCGTCATTTATTTTCAGACTGACGTTGTTCAGAGCGTCAACTCCGCTTGAATAAGTTACAGATACGTTTTTGAGTTCTACCAAATATTTACACCTACCTTAAAATGTACAGGGCGGACGGCAGACGTCCGCCGGATTTTTACGGGCGGTCAGAATTTGACAGGGTTAGCGGAAAGGTATTTCTTGACCATAAGGGCTATTTTGAATATTATAGCGTGGTCAAATTCACGCAGGTCAAGACCTGTCAGTTTCTTGATTTTTTCGAGTCTGTATACAAGGGTGTTTCTGTGAACGAAAAGTTTTCTGGACGTTTCAGAAACGTTGAGGTTATTTTCAAAGAATTTCTGTATAGTGAAAAGTGTTTCGTGGTCAAGGGATTCAATGCTTCCCACCTTGAAAACTTCGTGGAGGAATGTTTCGCAAAGAACTGTAGGAAGATGATAGATAAGTCTTGCGATACCCAGATTGTCATAACTTACAATAACCTTGTCCGTATCGAAAACTTTTCCGACTTCAAGAGCCATTTGTGCTTCCTTAAATGAGCGTGCAAGTTCCTTTACGCCTACAACGGGAGTACCGATACCAACGTTTACTCTTGTGTAAAATTCACTGCTGAGAGTGTCGGCAATAGAACGTGCAAGTTTTTCAAGGTCTTTGGAATCAACAGTGCTTTTGAGTTCCTTTACAAGTACTATGTCGCTTTCAGTGATATTGAAAACGAAGTCCTTGTTTTTGTCGGGGAAAAGATTCTGTATAACGTCATATGCAGAAATATCGTTTGCAGAAATTATTCTGATAAGGAATACTGCACGGCTGATTTCTGCATTGAAATGGAGTTCACGAGCCTTGATGACAATATCACCGGGGAGAACGTTGTCAAGTATAACGTTCTTGATGAAGTTGTTTCTGTCATATTTTTCATCGTAGTACTGTTTGATGTTGGAAAGGGTGATTGCAAGTATACTTGCATATTTGGCGGCGGAATCGTCAACTCCCTCAACGAATACAGCGTAGTCAGGTTTTACTCTTGAACCGAACGGTTTATATGTAAAACCGTCTCTTATGAAGATATCGTGCGAATCGCTGAGGTCAAGCGATACAAATTCGTTGGTAGTGCCTACTCTTGTCAGGTCACTACAGGCAATAATTGTTGCTGTTTCGTCTACAACGCCTATAGTTGCATCAATGGTGTCACGCATCTGATGCACTAAACCCTGAAATAATCTGTTGGACATAGAATTTAAATCCTTTCTCTTTATAAATAGGTATGGTTTTGTTTTTCAAGGACTTGTTAATAGTTTCCTGATATATTACAGATTGTAACATATTTTCGGAGTCTATTTGTTAACAAACTGTTAATTTTTTGATTTTTCATGTACGGAAGTTACAAATCGGGTTGTTAGTTTTTGATAAAAACTACAAAACAAGTTACTGTTTTGTAACCGAAACGTAATTTTTATCCATACAGAATGTATTTTGATTACATTTTTTCCGGTCTGTCGATGTTGAGTATCGAAAGAGCGTTGCGGAGTACCTGTCTTACTGCTACACAAAGCAAAGTTCTTGCGCTGACAAGTTCGGGAGTTTCGGCGTTCTTTACACTGCACGCATCATAAAACCTGTGGAAAAGCGTAGCAAGGTCAATGGCATACTTTGTGATTTTTGCGGGGTCGTAAGTCTTTGCGGAAAGATTTATTTCCTTTGGAAGTGTAGCAAGGTGGCGTATGAGTTCAATTTCACGGGGATTGTCCAGAATATCAAGATTCGCCGTTTCGGGGATTCCGATTCCCTCTGAACTGAGGTTTGCAATAAGACTGCATATTCTTGCGTGTGCGTACTGGACGTAGTAAACCGGATTCTGTGAGGACTTCTCAACAGCAAGGTCGAGGTCAAATTCAAACTGCGAGTTTGCTTCACGGAGATTGAAATAAAATCTTGCTGCATCAATCGGGATTTCGTCAAGGAGCGTTACAAGGGTTATAGCCTTGCCGCTTCTTTTGGAAAGCTTTACGGTTTCGCCGTTGCGGACAAGCCTTACCATTTGCATAAGTACAACATCAAGTCTGTCAGCGTCAACTCCCAGTGCCGTAAGTGCTGATTTGAGTCGTGGCACATAGCCGTGATGGTCTGCACCCAAGACATTTACAGCCTTGTCGAAATTTCTTGTAACGAGTTTGTCATAATGATATGCAATATCCGGCACAACGTAAGTCGGTATACCGTTTGCACGTACAAGCACAAAGTCCTTGTCCACGCCGAAGTCCGTAGCCCTGAACCATACAGCACCTTCCTGTTCATAAGTATGACCGGTTTCACGGAGTTTATCCACTATACGCATTGTTTCGCCGGAATTATGCAGGTTGCTTTCTCTGAACCAGTTGTCATATACAATGCGGTATTTTTTGAGGTCACGTTCCAGTCCCTCGATATTCAGCGGAAGTGCATAGTCAACAAGTGCCTTGCGGCGGTCTTCTTCGGAAATGTTTTCCAGTTCAAAGAGGTGCTGTTTGTAGTAGTCTGCGGCGTGTTGGATTATGTCCGTACCTAAATATACGTCTTCGGGCATTTCAAAGTTCTGCCCCTCTCCGCTTCTGGAATAAATATCAGCACATAGTTTTTCCGTATCGCTGTGGCAGTCGTAAATTGCCTGCTGACCCTTTTCTGAACACAACTGCATATACCTGAGTGAGAGCGATTTGCCGAATTTCTGAATCTGGTTTCCTGCATCGTTTACGTAAAATTCACGTTCAGCGTGATAGCCTGCCCATTGGAGTACGCTTACGAGACAGTCACCGATTGCACCGCCACGGGCGTTGCCGATGTGCATAGGACCTGTCGGGTTTGCGGAAACAAATTCTACAAGTATTCTCTTTCCCTTGCCATAGTCTGTTTTTCCGTAGTCGTCGCCCTCGTCAAGAACGTTCTGCACAACATCGGAAAACCACTTTCTTGAAAGAAAGAAATTCATAAAGCCTGCTCCGGCAACTTCACAGCGGTCAAAGAGAGACTCTGCAAGGTCTATTTTTTCACAAAGGGCTTCGGCGATTTTACGGGGAGCAGTACGGAAAGCTTTCGCACACACCATAGCGGCGTTGGACGCAAAGTCTCCGTGCGACTTGTCAGCAGGAATTTCAATATTGAAATCCGGTACGGGTACAGCCGGAAATGTTCCGTCTGCTATAGTTTTTCCAAAAGCTTCCGTAATAAGCTGACGGAGCTGTTGAGATGCCTTGTTGATGTAATCTGACATATTAAACTTGTCCTTTCTGGTTGGTATTCTGAATGGTTATTGTAATCTCATTGTCCGAAAGTTTCGAGGCGTTGAGGTCAAGGGTGTATTTCATATAAAGTCTGCCGTCTTCGTCAAGGGTATTTTTGATTGTATGAGTGTACACGCCTATCTGAAACATTCCGAACGGCGTACTGTACTGACAATAACTTTTCTTTCCGGTTTCAAGCAGCAGAATTGAATTTGATGTGCCTGTACGTGTAACAGAAGCTTCATTGTTGCAGATTACTTTCACACTTGTGACAGACCCCTCAAAGCCGGTAGCTTCAGTATCTTCGTAAGCAATTGTAACGCAGTTTTTATTATAGGTTATTTCAGCCGGAGTGAAGAGTTCGGATTCAGTTCTTTCATCGTCCTGTATCTGGACGCTTAACAGTGAAATCAGTTGTTTTGTTTTCAAATCGATACTCCTTTATCAGTAACAGCGTTCGGCGTTTTCGACAGCGTTTTCAAGCAGTTTGTCAAGAAGATACGGATATGGAAATCCTAAATGGTTCATAAGTTTCGGGAAAACGCTGTTGTGTCTGAGTCCCGGTGCAACGCCTATCTTGTTGAGAAGTAACTGCCCGTCATCAGTGATGAACAGGTCAACTCTTGCAAAACCTTTGCAGTTGAGTGCCTTGAAGGCGTTGACGGCAGTATCACGGATATTTTTTTGTATTTCAATTGGAAGAACTGCCGGAATTGTCAAATCGTCACCGGAAACGGCATCGAAGTTGCTTGGATTGTAATTGTTTGTATTGCCTGTTATCTCGCCTATATATGAGGAATACGGCGAATCGTATCCGAAAACGGCTACTTCAAATTTTCTGCCTTTTATGAACTTTTCAACAACAACCTTGTTGTCGTTGGAAAAAGCAACTTTTACAGCAGAAATAAGCGATTCAAGGTCTTCCGCCATACTCGTACCGGCATCACTTCCGCTGTTGGCAGGCTTTACGATAAGGGGAAATCCGAGTTCAGCAGAAATTTTTTCGCATCTTGTGTCAATATCATTGAGTTCCCTCTGGGTAATCAGACGCCATTCAGCGGTTTTTATGCCGAAGTCGTCCATAACCATATGGGTGTGGGATTTGTCCATACAGGATGCCGCCGCAAGAAGACCGCTTCCCACGTAGGGTATGCCCGAAAGGTCAAGCAGACCTTGAATAGTACCGTCAGCACCGGATTTTCCGTGAAGTAAGGGGAATACTACGTCAATTTTGCGGACGGAAGCTTCACCGTTTTCAATGATGATGATACCTTTGTGCAGGGGGTCGGGAGATATAACGGCAGAAGTGCAGTCGGGATTGAGTTCCCATTTACCGGACGCTATATCCGCAGCGTCTCCCGGATAGTAGAGCCAGCGACCTTTGCGAGTTATGCCGATACATATTACTTCATATTTGTCTCTGGGAATGTTCGCTATAACATCGGCGGCAGAAGCAAGTGAAAGTTTGTATTCACGAGAAACGCCGCCGAAAATAACAGCAGCCTTGATTTTAGCCATAAAATTCTCCTTCTCTGATAGTATTATATATGATATTTTATCACATTTCACAAGAAACTGCAAGTCTTTTTCAAGGAAATCTCAAAGAAAGCTTTTTCCCACACAGCTTCCATTTACCTGCAGCAGTTGGAATAAAGCAAGATGCTGGGGAAATCCTTCAGCCAATGGCCTTTGAGATGCTGGCTTACTTTGGGCATGGCCTTGGGTACTATAAAAACAGATGCCTGCCCTCTTGGCTGCTCAATTCAGTTTTTGTTTCCTGCTCATGCAAAGGACTGTAGATCTGTAAGTCTACCCCTAAATAAAGAACCCTTTATTATAC